>CAIUSK010000086.1 GCA_903901805.1 uncultured Flavobacteriales bacterium | reverse complement strand
GATACATAGAAACTTGCCATCTCTACACCATTGAAACCAAAAGATTTTTTGATGGCAGTGTAGAACGATTCGAAATCATCTGTATCACTGATCAAAATATCTCTAAAAATCTCTTCGTTTTTTTCAGAATCCAATAAAACTCTAAACTTTAAACCAGGCATAATGCTTTTATTGATGTATCGTAAATATACTACAAATTTAACAACCTTATTTTACGGGTGTTTAAATTTCAATCAAAAACAATAAAAATTTAATAATGTTCGTAAACAAAATATTCAATCCTATATGCTTTTAATTACTTTTGTTACTGTCAGTAAGGTTTGAAAAAAAGTATAGAAATATTAAAGAAATATTGGGGATTCGATTCATTTCGTTTGTCTCAGGAATCAATAATTGATGATTCGATCTATGGACATGATGTTTTAGCGCTCCTACCTACTGGTGGTGGAAAATCTATTTGCTTTCAGGTTCCAGGTTTGGCACGTGAAGGTATAACAATAGTGATTTCTCCCTTAATTGCCCTTATGCAAGATCAAGTTCAGAATTTAGAATCCAAAGGTCTACGAGCTAAAGCAATAACAAGCGGTATGACCTATCGAGAAATTGATATTTTGTTGGACAATGCCCGTTTTGGTGGACTTGATTTTTTATATACTTCCCCCGAACGAATTCAATCAAGTCTTTTTATTGAACGATTTAAATTGATGCGTGTTTCATTACTTGTTGTGGATGAAGCTCACTGTATTTCTGAGTGGGGACATGATTTCAGACCTTCTTTTCGATTAATTTCACGCTTAAGAGACTTACAACCCACCGTTCCAATAATTGCGTTAACGGCAACTGCGACACAAAAAGTAAAACTCGATATTGCGGATCAATTAAAACTTAAGAATCCAAAAATTCACGAATCTTCTTTTGAAAGAAAGAATTTAAGTTATGAGGTTTATAAATCTGATAATAAGACTAATAAAATTATAAAATTTCTCAATAATTTTGAAAATAATAGTGGAATAATCTATTGTCAAACAAGAAAAAGCGTAAAGGATGTTGCTCGAATTCTACTTTCAAATACTATTAGCTGCGGCATTTATCATGGTGGATTGGAAAGGGAAGAGCGAAATAAAATGCTAAGTGGTTGGTTGGCCAATGAATTTAAAATCATGGTAGCAACAAATGCTTTTGGGATGGGAATAGATAAGCCTGATGTTCGATTCGTTGTACATTATGAATTCCCACCCAGTATTGAAGCCTATTACCAAGAGGCCGGTCGTGCTGGTAGAGATGGATTGAGTTCACGAACAGTTGTATTTTATGAAGAGTCAGATATTACCAGCCTTGAAAACCGTTTTATAGCCCAGTTTCCACCAATTGAGGTAGTTAAAACAACTTATCGCGCACTTTGTAGCTATCTAAAAGTAGCAATTGGTTCAGGAGAAAATGAGTCCTACCCTATCGAAATTTCTACTTTTTGTCAAACTTATAAGCTGGACATCATTCAAACTTTTAATTCATTTAAAATCCTTGAATCCAATGGAGATATTCAGTTTAACGAAAACGCGTATCAGGAAACAAGTCTTCAATGGAATGTAAGCAATCTCGAATTGTATAATTTTCAAATAAAGCATGAACATTTTAGGCCACTGATTAGTGTAATTCT
>CAIUSK010000085.1 GCA_903901805.1 uncultured Flavobacteriales bacterium | reverse complement strand
TGACCTTGTAATCGTTGATTTATATCCATTTGAAGCGACCGTTGCCGCAGGAGGAACACAAGAAGAAATCATTGAAAAAATAGATATTGGTGGAATATCTCTTATTCGCGCAGCTGCGAAAAACTATAAAGATGTTGTTATTATTCCTGCCATGGCGTATTACGCTGAATTTTTAGACATAATCATAACACAACAAGGGGAAACAACATTAGAACAGCGTAAAAACCTAGCCCGAGAAGCATTTCATACCTCTTCGCATTACGACACACACATATTCTCCTATTTTAACCAAGGCGAACAACCTTATTTAAAAGTAAGTGAGTCCAACTCTTCTGTTTTACGATACGGGGAAAACCCGCACCAAAAAGGTTTTTTTCATGGAAATTTAGACGCTATTTTTGATAAATTGAATGGAAAAGAGCTTTCGTACAATAATTTATTGGATGTTGATGCTGCTGTAAATTTGATGCATGAATTCAAAAACGATGATCCAACTTTTGCCATTTTAAAACACAACAATGCTTGTGGTTTAGCAACAAGAAAAACACTTTCTTTAGCATATCGAGATGCTTTAGCTGGAGATCCTGTTAGTGCTTTTGGCGGGGTGCTCATTGCAAATACTGGTGTAGACAATGAAACCGCGTTGGCAATGAATGACTTGTTTTTTGAAGTAATCATTGCTCCATCCTACTCTGTAGACGCATTAGAAACGCTGGTAAGTAAAAAAAATAGAATCATTCTTCAACAAAAGCACTTTGAATGGCCTAAAACCACTTTACGTTCCGCATTGAATGGTGTTTTAGAAGAAGATAGAAATGATAAAATGGAAACGGCTTCAGATTTAACAACACAAACAAACCTTTCCCCTTCTGAAATGGAAATAGAAGATTTATTGTTTGCCAATAAATTAGTGAAACACACAAAATCTAATACAATCGTTTTAGCAAAAAACAAACAATTGTTAGCTAGTGGAACAGGACAAACATCCCGTGTTGATGCACTCAAACAAGCAATTCACAAAGCGAAATCATTTCAATTTGATTTATCTGGAGCAGTTATGGCTTCAGATGCCTTTTTTCCTTTCCCAGATTGTGTGGAAATTGCCCACAACGAAGGGATTGATGCGGTTATTCAACCCGGGGGATCCATTAAAGACCAACTTTCCATTGATTATTGCAATTCTGTTGAAATGAAAATGGTTTTTACAGGAACACGTCATTTTAAACACTAACTTTACTAATATAAAAATTTTGAAACTTTTTTTTAGTTTTGAAGTAGATACCACTTGTAATAATACCAAATAGATAGAAAATGGGTTTGTTTAACTTCTTCACGCAAGAAATTGCCATCGATCTTGGAACTGCTAATACACTAATTATCTGGAATGATAAAGTTGTGGTAGACGAGCCTTCCATAGTTGCAAAAGACATTCAAACAGGTAAAATTGTGGCTATAGGAAAAAAGGCCCAACAAATGCATGGAAAAACGCACCGTTTAATTGAAACAGTTAGACCGTTGAAAGATGGTGTAATCGCAGATTTCCAAAGTGCAGAGCAGATGATTCGTGGGATGATTAAAATGATCAATCCAGGCAGAAGCTTGTTCAACCCCTCTTTACGAATGGTTATTTGTATTCCTTCTGGAATAACAGAGGTTGAGAAACGTGCCGTTCGTGACTCAGCAGAGCATGCCGGAGCAAAAGAAGTCTATTTGATTCACGAACCAATGGCAGCGGCTATTGGAATTGGGATTGACGTAGAAGAACCTATGGGTAATATGATTATTGATATTGGCGGAGGTACATCTGAAATTGCCGTTATTGCGCTTGGGGGTATTGTTTGTGATAAATCTATTCGTATCGCCGGTGATGATTTTACCAACGACATCGAGGAATATATGCGTCGCCAGCACAACATGTTGGTTGGGGAACGCACGGCTGAACAAATAAAAATTGAAGTAGGAGCAGCAATACCAGAACTGGAAAACCCACCGGAAGATTATGCTGTGCGCGGAAGAGACTTGGTTACTGGAATTCCAAAAGAAATAATTGTTACTTATTCCGAGATATCTTATGCCTTGGATAAAACCATCGCAAAAATAGAAGAGGCGATTTTAAGCGCATTAGAATTAACACCACCAGAACTTTCTGCTGATATATACAAAACCGGTATTTATTTAGCTGGTGGAGGATCCTGTTGCGTGGTTTAGATAAACGAATCTCGGCAAAAACAAAGCTTCCAGTTTGGATTGCAGAAGACCCTTTACGTGCGGTTGCGCGTGGAACAAGTATCGCTTTAAAAAATATTAACAAATATCAGTTCTTAATACGCGATTGATTTAAAGATAAACGCGGTGAATTGAGTTTCGTTTTTTAACTTTGCTTATGCGGAACTTAATCGCGTTCTTTCAGCGCTTTAGAATCTTTTTGTATTTTTTGTTCTTACAAGTCATTTCTTTGAGCTTGTATTTCAGTTATATCGCTTATCCTAAAGGTCAATTC
>CAIUSK010000084.1 GCA_903901805.1 uncultured Flavobacteriales bacterium | reverse complement strand
CACCTTGCCCATTAAGAAAATTGCGTTCAAAGATTCGATTTATACGATTACCGTATCTGAATTATGTAGTCCAATGTATTCTGAGTTTGAGGGTCAAATGATTGTTTGTTATTTGGTATTAGATACGCGGAAAAATCCGATTGATAAAAAATTGCCAGCCTTTTGTTATTATTGGAATCGCAAATTTGTATTAAATGATGAAACAGTTGAATCAACTTCCGGTCGAGTAACTGATTTTGTTCAGATTTATCAAGGAAATTCAATTCAAAAACCAAAAAAGAATATCCACGAATCATCAAGTATTAAAAATACTAAGATGTATGAAAATCAATCTTCTAGTATTGTTCGGGCAGATTTATGCTAAATTGAATTATGAATTAGTTGATTTTTTAAAAGCAATCAAACGAAACTTCTTTCACCGAAAGGCTTAAGTATTTTTAATTAATTACTTAACCCATTTGCTAATTCTTCAATGTTTGAAAGAGTATCCCAATCATCCATTCCTTCTTTCCAAATCAACGTGGATTCATTTATATTTTTAAATTCAATCAGTAATTTGATTTTTTCTAAATCGTAAGGCCCCATTTGTTCTCCATCAACAGCAATAAAATACGCTGTTTTAACATCGTTCTTTTTGATTGGAGGTGGGGTTTTAGAACTAACCGGAATGGGCTCTATTATTTTTTCAATTCTAGCAGAAGGTTTTGACTGGGTTTGAATAGGATTTAGTTCCATCAAAGCATTATAGGCATGTTTGTTTGCACTATTTATTCTAAAGTAAACTGCAGAAATTGAAGATATAACAATAAATGGTACCCATATAATTCCAACTAAAAATGGGAAAATGGAAATAATCCATAAAATTAAAACCAACCAGTGGATGTCATAATAGTATTCTACTATTGTATCCCCGTTTTTATTTGGATAATAAACTGCCTTAATCCTTCTTTCACGAACATGAATTTTCGACCCCGAAATAGTTACTTTAGGAGCGATCAAATGCCTTTTGATTCCAACCATGCGTAATGGGATAGAAGTTGTACTATTCTCAATTAAATTGACTAATTCATCAAATGGATAATTAACTGTTGTTTTTAGTTTTTTTATTGTTATCATTTTGAAATAAAATATAAATTAAGTCAAAACTAGTTTAATAATCTCTTTTTCTTGTCAATTAGAAACTTGAGCTCTAAATCTATTTTTTTGTTTTCATCTGCACTAACCAATGAATCACCCCTCCATAAACAAAATGTGCGCTGGCATCTACCAGAAAGAATAGCTTTTTCATGATTATGAGGTTCCATAATTATTTGATCGTTTATAATTTTTTTTCGAGTTAAGTCATCAATTTTTTTCTCAATTTTACTAAGTTCATCATTTGTTTTATCTGAATTTGATGTTGATTTATTAACTATCGTAGTAGTATCTTTTTTTTCTTCGATCTGATTATTATTTTTTGAAATTGAATAAATTTTATTCAAAATATTCAAAGAATCTGAATCTATTTTTCCTGTTCTCCAACCATCTTCGATACTTTTAGCTTTTTCTTGGCTTATGTCCCATAATTGATAACATTTCCAATATGGCATCCAAAATTTTCTATAATTCGATTCGGTAACATTAATTATTAAAAAAGCTGATAATCCTAATAAAACAGAAACTATATTTTTATAAAAATTTGTTTTTTTTCTATACAGATAAATAATGCATACTATACCTAGTACAAAAGAAATTAAAGCTCCCCAAGCCGAAAATGGCCCAATGTAACTTGTATCAAATTCCTTAGTATTTTCAAATTGAAAATATTGCTGTATGCCACCAATTAAGGATAGTAAACTAGTAATTAATACAATTACACTTATGAATTTAACCCATTTTATATAGTCCGTACTTGAAACAGCATTTTTCATCTCTTTAGATTGCGAATCTAAAATGATTTTCTCTTCAGGTTTGGAATTTAATATAGTCTCAGGTTCTTTTTTGGACCTGATTTGCTCAGCAATCTCTTCGGTTTTGGAATTTATTATTGGCTCAGGTACTATTTTTGGAGCGATTTCATCAGCAATCTCCTCGGTTTTGGGATTTATATTAGCCTCAGGTACTATTTTTGGAGCGATTTGATCAGCAATCTCCTCGGATTTAGAATTTATATTAGTCTCAGATACTATTTTTGAGGTAATTTGAT
>CAIUSK010000083.1 GCA_903901805.1 uncultured Flavobacteriales bacterium | reverse complement strand
TTCTGAACAATACACAAAGGCTTTATTTTGGTCGGAAAAATTAACTGCAAGCCCTGAAATCAATGAATCAGATTGGTTGACCTATTTTTCGTTGTTGCAAATCACCAGCAATCACCCAAGATTAACTGGAGCAGTAGATTCTGCGCTAATAAGCTTACCTCAAAGTAAACTCATTCAAAATTGGAAACAACAGGTGCCGTTGATTTTAAAACAATTGACTGTAAATTCTGATTACACCCTTGCACCGTTCAGAGAAATAAAAACAGGCGAGGAATTTTGTGCCGTTCCTTACAAAGATGGATTTGTATTGGTTTCCAATCGCCGAAACACGGGATTTGTAAATAGAGAATATGCTTGGACTGGACAATTTTTTACGGATTTAATTTCCATCAATGGTGCAACAGATATTGAGAAAGACCAACTTTGGAAAGAAGTAAAAAGAACCAATCCACACGATGGACCGATTGCCTTTTCACCTGATTTCAAGAAAGCTATATTAACGGTAAATCAAGAAGAAATTGACGAAGTAAACAAAATAAAATATGCCCGATTAGCCCTTAAAATATATACGCAACGAATGGATGGAGGATGGAACGAAGCCATCGAATTTCCATTTAACAATAAAACCTATTCTGTAGGGCATGGAGTATTAGATTTGGAAGGGAATTTGATTTTTGCTTCCGACAAACCGGGTGGTTTCGGAGGAGTTGATTTGTACAAAAGCAGTTGGAAAGAAGGTGCATGGAGCGAACCAATCAACTTAGGAGATAAAGTGAATACAGCAGGAGATGAAGTATTTCCATTTGTGTCAAATACCGGAATATTATATTTTTCTTCAAATGGCTGGCCTGGAAATGGTGGGTTGGATGTATTTTACCAAGAAAATAAAAATGCTTCCGCTATTCATATCGGAAATCCAATCAATTCCAATGCGGATGATTTTGGGATCTATATCGATGATAATACAGGGAAAGGATTATTGACATCCAATAGAAACAATTTTAAGGACGAAATTTATTCGATTTCGAAACCTGTGTATAAAATTGATGCTGAAATTGCATTATCCACTTGTGACAAAAAAGCGCTCAGCAAACAAATCATTGTAGCTAAGAATTTGAATACGCTAATTGAAGAAAAACTTACAACAGACGAGAAAGGAAAAGTAACATTTAAACCCGCTTTGAACTCACGTTATCAGTTTTCGTATGCCGGAGAAGGAAATATTGCTTCTTGCACCACAGAAAAAACGTTTGATAAGGAAGGAAAACACACCGTAAAACTAAGTTCAAATTACGCGAACAAACAAGTGAGTATTACTGTAGTAGATGAAAATCAGGTGAGTCTTTCAGGCGCTCAATTAACGTACTATTCTAAAGGAAGAGCTACTAAAAAACGAATCACAGACGGAAACAATCCGATTATAGTTCTAAGCACGGAGGAATTAGCTGAAACAGATTCAATTGTTGGAAATCTCATTAACTATACCGACGGTAAACTATCTTGGTCGAGCGCTTCCGAGTGTAATTCAACACAGAATCTAACCCTGTTATTAACTCCCATAAAAGAAGGTGACCGCATCAATTTAGGCATGATTTACTACGATTTCGATTTATGGAACCTTCGTCCGGAAAGCAAGGTTGAATTGGACAAATTGGTGAAATACATGAAAGAACATC
>CAIUSK010000082.1 GCA_903901805.1 uncultured Flavobacteriales bacterium | reverse complement strand
GAGCCACCTGTATTTTCATTTACATTCGTGATTCCATCGCCATCCGTATCTGCAGTTGGATCATCTACAATAAATACAGCCACTATATTTTCAATACCGGTAATATTAATGAAGTTTGTATCTGAAATGATGGGTAATCCCATTGGGCCAATCGTATATTCCCAATGATCAAAAATAAAACCAGGTAACGCTTGAGCAATTAAATTAGTTTGAATTCCGCCGTAATAGCTGGCACTCCAAGGATAATTAGGTGCCCAAATTGAATTTACCTTAATTTCGCCAGAATTAGCAGGGCTTACATTGAAAGTTACATTGAATGGACCAGCTAACGAATAACAATCAATCATTCCTGCTGTTAAAGCTGAACATCTTGTATTAATAAAATTCCTGAGTGTTGTAACCTTATTTTGCCAATCGGCATATGTTCCACCCCATTTTTGGCATTGGCCAGCCATCTCTGGAGCAATTTCATTGACCATACTGTCTAATAGAGGAATTAAATAATCACAGGAAAAATAAGTATTTGCTAAATCCGCATATAGAGTAATATAATATTGTTCGACTAGCGGGTTTTCGTTTATCAGTTTCTCCAAAATTTCAGTATGCCCTTGTCCTCCTGGATTTGGTAGGTTTTCAACATTACAAGGATCTGCATTAGCAGAGTTATCGGGTATTCCGGTATAATTAACGTAATGACCAAAAGTAGCATCCATATCCCAAAGAGTATACCTCCATTTTTTCTTGTCCCCCAATGGATCAGTGCCATGCCACCAAGCCGTATTCCAGTTTAACCAATCTTGATTAACAACGAACGAGTTAAACATGAAATAATCGCACAAGGACTCCCAATTTAACAAGCTGTCTACGTAGGCAAAATTCGTTGCATTCCCCATATTATTGGTAGCAATATAGTTTCGTAAACTATTCCAATTCGTTAGAGCATTTGGCGCACCATACTCTTCCCACGTACCGCCCCAAGTCTTAAGATATTCCAAATGAAATTTATCTTGGTTATAATAATAATCCGTGTAGTCATGATCGTCACATTTCTCTCTAATTTCATAAACGCCCCAGTATTGACCATTTAGGTAAACCACACAAGGTCGCCACGTGCGTTCGTCCAGCTTCATGTCTGCTCGGATTGACAATGTATGAATAAATGCATCTCGAATATGGGCTCCATTTTCAAAAGAGTAATTGTCGCTTGCTGCCGGTTTCAATATAAGGCGTTGAAAATTGTCTCTGGTGTTTTCCGGAAATATTTGATGTTCTATGTCACCGTTATAGCCATATTGGTCGCGCATGATAAAATCGAAACCTCTCTGATCGTATGCCCAAGAATCATTTCCATGCTCATTAAAATCACCTTGTCCCTCATCAATAAAAATTCCATTATCTTCAAACAATTCAAACCCGCCAACTGGTTCAATTTGATTACCGTTAGCAACAAGCGTAAAAACACCTTGACTACAAACCGAGACAACCGGTATGCTGTGTGATACATTTATGAAATAAGAATTTGTTTCGGTGAAAGACTGAAGGTTTGCACTAAAGGCGGCAGCACGTAATACTTTGGTTGTGCTAATGGTAATTGGACCTGCATACAAAGGTGAAGTGCCGGTTGGATCACTTCCATCTAAGGTATATCGAATAGTGGCAGTAGGGTCAGGGCACGAAATACTTACCGTCTGAGCTGTTGGATAAAATCCAGCTTGAATAGTAAAAACAGGCTTCGGGGTATAAAAATTAATCGCTCCCGCATTTGCTCCATTTGGCGTTGGGGTGGTAAATAATTTAAAATCAGCCGCTCCATTTGTAGACCTGCCCACCGAATGATTTGCTTTTGTCATGTGAACAATCTTGAATGAGTCAATCACATTACCAAACGTATTTGAAAGGATTATCCAGTCTCCCTCCGTTTGAGATAAGTTAAAATTGGGATGATATTGATTTCCATTTACAGTATTTCTTTTAGAACAAAACACCATTTTATATCCGTTGCTTGTAATTGATCCACTTGGAATCATCCATTTTGTAAGGTTGTTTGATTTGTCTGAAAGATACCATCCTGTTAGATCTATGGGTGCAGCCGTAGGGTTGAATAATTCAATCCAATCTTCTCGTTCGCCATAGGCATCTGTTATTCCAGACATATTTGAACAAGAATATTCGTTAATTAAAACCTGGGAATTAATTGAAATACAAAATGATAACAAGAAAAACGATAAAAATAATTTGTTCATAAGGGGTCTTAGAATAGATATCAATATTAAAAAAATAAATCCTAAATCGCAATTTTTCTATTTTTACATCATCAAAAAAATGTATTTTTGAAAAACGACGTTAAATTAACAATAAATTAATATGAAATTTTTTCTTGGATCAACTTTTCTGGTTTTATTTTTAATATCCTGTTCAAAATTTGAGGGTGAGGGCGGTTCGGCAACAATTAAAGGTGTAATTCGCGAACAGAAATACAATTCATTGGGTAACGTTATTGCAGAGTATCCAATTGGTGATCAAGATGTTTATATCATTTATGGAAATGGTAATACATTTTATGACGATGATATTAAAACAAGCTATGATGGGAGTTTTCAGTTTAGATACCTTAAAAAAGGGTCGTACAAGATTTTTGTCTATGAAGATTGCTCTACTTGCCCGAGTGGCAAAAAAGAAATAATTGTACCAGTAGAGATTACGAAAAATAATCAAACTGTCACCTTAGATACTATCAATATTAAAAAAATATAGGTGATTCGTTTAATTGGTGTTTTTGTATTTGTACTAATTTATAGTGGGGTGTGCGCTCAAAGCACAGAAGGACAAGTATGGACTGAAAAGGGTTTCAAAGGCCAGATTGTTAAAAAATTAGATTATGGGGTAGAATGGACAAACCGAATCGGAAATCAGGGATTCGAAACGATGTTTCCTCAACTATCTATGAAATATAAAATAACAGACTGGTTCCGTCCTTCTATAGATTATAGATTAATCCTAAAAAGACAATTAAATTCGAATTATGATGCATCGAACAGACTAAACTTCAATATTCAATTTAGTAAATTATTCGACCGTTTAGACTTGGGTATGCGTTTTCGGTACCAATATTCTTTTGATAACGTTTCAAATGCCAATTATGAACCCGATTTTGACAAAGCTTTTCGATTAAAACCGAGCCTTTCTTACGACATCAAGAATAGTATACTAACTCCAAATTCATCTATTGAGTTTTTTTATAACCTATCCAATGGACCTTTTGGAAAACGATTTACAAAAACACGTTTATTTGTTGGCGTAGATTTTGAATTAACAGGGCCACATGAGGTTTCATTAGGATATATTTATGATCAATCATTAAACTTACCTGATCCGGACTATCGGCATATATTGAATTTGTCTTATTGTTACAAAATTCCTTCGAAGAAAAAGGATAAGTCTAAAAAGAAAGGTGTGAGGTGGTTATAAAGAATATATGTTGAATCAATTAGAATTAAATACATTATTATTTCCCTTTGAGACTGTTTCTTTGCAGGAGCTCGATAAGATTAATTTAATGAATCGAGTCGATACAAAATTTGCATTTTCAATGGATGATTTAACGAAAATTTTACCAGAGTTAGTCAACGGATATAAATGCTTGCAAGTTAATTCTTCTAAAATTCAGACCTATAAAAGTTTGTATTTTGACGACGATAAATTTTCATTTCTCAAGGCGCATCATAATGGAAGAGTAAATCGATTTAAAGTACGAATTCGCAATTACGTTGAATCTCAACTTTACTTTTTAGAAGTAAAACATAAAATTAAAAAGCGAACAGATAAGAGTAGAATTGAGCTTGCTAATTTCACTGATGAGCTAGACTTCACTCAAAACCAATTTGTTCAAGGCATTCTTCAAAAGCAGATGAATTTGATTCCGGTTTTATGGAATGAGTTCCAAAGAATTACTTTTTCCGGAAAGACAATGAATGAACGATTAACGCTTGATTTGCATTTGGTGTTTAATCAAGAAGAAAGTAATTATTCTATGGAAAACGTTGTTATTGCTGAGTTAAAGCAAGCTGATTTAGACCGCAATTCACCGTTTTATCAAATCATGAAAAAACATGGTATTCGACCGCTTCGGGTTAGCAAATACTGCGTAGGTTTGTACTCTATACATGGGCAACAAAAAATAAAAGGAAATCGTTTTAAGAAAAAAATAAAAATTTTAAACTCAATAAATAACTAACTAATGAATATTTCGGAAATCTTTGCAAACATCAACTGGGTATCATCAGATTTTTACAACTTAATTATCAAGTTCGGATTCAACTTAGTGTTTTTAACAATAATCATCCGTTTTCTGTATTACACCAAAACGAAACGTAAAGACTACCTATTTACTTATTATCTTATTGGTACAATCACCTTTTTTCTATGTTTTGGATTGAAAAAGTTTGGAATCGATACTGGAATGGGACTGGGTCTTTTCGCTATTTTTGGAATTATTCGTTATCGAACGGATGCAATTGAAATAAAGGAAATGACTTACCTGTTTCTTATTATTGGGGTAAGTGTTGTTAATGCTTTGATAAATGGCAGTATGTCAGTAGGCGAGGTGATGTTGATCAATGTTTCGGTGGTCGTAATCACT
>CAIUSK010000081.1 GCA_903901805.1 uncultured Flavobacteriales bacterium | reverse complement strand
GTATTATTAACCGCAGGCGCCCAAGAACCAGTAATTCCATTAGTGGAAGTGGTTGGAAGATTTATTGTTCCCCCAGCACAAATTGGCGCAATCGGATTAAATGTTGGGGTAATGGAGGTTACCGTATTATTAATTGTAACCAAAAGTGTATCCGTACAATTAATGGAGGAGCTAACAATGCAGTAATAAGTGCCAGCGCACAAATTGGTTGCTGAAACTGTGTTTTGTCCGATTGAAACAAATGAAGAATTATACCAAGCATAAGTATAGCCTGGGATGGATCCGGATGCATTTACGGAAGCTTGACCATTACAAAGACAGCTATTGGCATCCGTTGAACCAATTAGCGTGACAACCAATGGTCCCGCACAATTATTATTTAGCGAAGAAATATAGGAAGCATTGGCCGGATTATTTGGTAGCCCTGGAGTTTGATTATTTGGAACAGAACAAGTACCCGAAACCCAATTAGATTGATTGGATGGATTATTATCTAGTGTGTTTCCAAAATAAAACACGGAATTTGTAGCTGATGGGGTAAAGTAAATGATAGAGTTTATGGTATTGTTTGCCCAACTAACTCCATGAATTGGAGTTGTTAGATTACTTGGGCCATATACTTGAAATGAATCTCCTCCATTTGCCATGGATATAGGCCCCCATAATCCACCGGTAATCCATCCTGTTGAAGGATAAGTAGATGCTGATGGTGTTGGAGAAGTTGTTTGGTGTTCTAGTAAGGATGAGGTAACGGGTATAACTATACTGCAGTTACCGTCTGTGATTGAAATATCATTTGCGGGCAAAGAAGCATTCGGGTCTAAATCATTATAAATTACAATTAATGTCCCTATCGGAATACATTGCCAAAAAGGGTCATTTTTAAAACGAACAGCACCATTTGCAATTCCAACTCCAGATGTTGGTCCTCCCGAAAAATAACCATTATTGTCATCTAGTACCCAATTGCGTAGATCGAGGCAATAATTGGTGCAGTTGTAGGGAGATGTTCCAGGAATAACTAATAATTCAATATATTCCTTTGATCCTGATGGCCCTTGAGAAACCTCATTTAGAATAAGGGATTGGCTGAATAAATTGAAAGTGGAAAACAGGAATACGACAAACGTAAAGCGAGATAAGAGTTGTAGTTTCAATTTCGGTAAATTTTGAACAAAATTGAGGCTTTTAATCAAACTAATGTTTACTGATACATTGTATTTATGTTAAATAAAGTGTTTTACTACTTACTATAATATAGTTGAATCAACGATAGTGCTAGTGCGATAATCGAAATAAAGAGCGCAATGTTTATTCGTTTGATGTATTTTACTTTCATTTTTAGAGAAATAATTTATAAAATTGAGGATTCAATAAAGGGCGTGAAATTTCAATTTTTGGAATTTTGTTACTTTCAAAATCATGCATGATCGTATCAATTATTTGTTCGGTTTGATCCTGATAAGTGATTTGAATTGGTTTTGTAATGGAAATCCAATTTTTTATTGTTCGGTAATGCACCAAGCTAAGTTCATTCAATACGGTGACACCAAGTTTTTTTAAGCTAGCAGCATTACAAAGTTGCTCATATTGACCAATCATAGGAATAACAAGTAATTTTTTACCAAGAAAAAGTGCTTCGGCGGGTAATTCAAATCCGGCACCACACAAAACACCACTACATCTTGCCAAACTTTCAGTGAATTTTTCGCCGTCAATAGGGTAAAAGGTTATATTTTCAATTGTGTATGTTTTTTTGGCGTATTTTGAAAAAACATGCCATTCAATGTTGAATATTTTAAGCACCTTAGCAATAACATCGTCATGATATGCAGGAAGATAAACCGTGTAATATGATTCATTACTCGTTTCAATTTCTCGTATAGATTTCCGAATTAAAGGTGTGAAAACAGTTTCTGCGAAGGATTCAAAATGAAATCCATACTTCTTTTTTGTAGGGCAATAATGGTTTAAGACATAATTTCCAATCGTGAAATTACCATCTGGTTTTGGAGAATCCGTATGAGCCACAGCTGCTTGATGACTTAATTCAATACAAGGTACGTTTCGAGTTAAAGCGGCCCATGCACTAACAGGTTCAAAATCAGAAATAACCAAATCGTATTTTGCAATTGGAAAGTCTCTAACTTCTTTAATAAATCGAATCGGATTTGCATTCATCACTGTTTTGACCAAATCAACCTTCCCTGATTTTGAGGAAAGAAATGTTAATCCCATTCGCTGATAATTTATTTCAAATTGGGCATTTACTTGCGATTGATTTCCACTAACTAAAATGTCCACGTCGCCCATCTTTTTTAAATGAGGAACGATATCTTCCGCTCTACTAATATGGCCATTGCCTGTTCCCTGAATTCCATAAAGTATTTTCATGCTTAATTAGAATTAATGAGTTCGTTCAGTAAATCGGAATAACTATAACTTTCAACCAAGGATTTTTCGGAAATAGGTAATTTTTGGTCAGCTGAATATTCTGTTTGATAATCAAATAGCCTCCATGTATTGCCATTATATTCCAGACTAGTCATATTTTCAACCCAATCACCTGAATTTAAATAAGTTACTTTATCCCCTCGTTCATTAGAGAACTCACGGATTTTTGGTTGATGTATGTGTCCACAAATCACATAGGTGTATTTATTTTCCAAGGCAATATCTGCCGCAGTACCTTCAAAATCGTTTACGTATTTAATAATCCCCTTCACGCTATCTTTCACTTTTTTCGATAATGAAACGCGCCCTCTCCCTAATTTTAAACTAATCCAATTAATAAAAGTATTGAGTATGATCAATAAGTCGTATCCTTTTCCTCCTAGTTTTGCTAACCATTTTGAATGTTTCATGGTAGTATCAAAAACATCACCATGGAAAATCCAAGCTTTTCCCGTCGGCAGAGGTAAAACTACTTTATTAACGATGTGAAAATTACCCAATTGCAGTCCTTTGAACTTGCGCAACATTTCATCGTGATTACCAGTTACATAATAAACAACAGTTCCTTCAGTTAATAAGGACATGATTGCTTTTACCACCCTCATGTGAGATTCTGGAAAATAATGCTTGCTGAATTGCCAAATATCGATAATATCACCATTTAAAACGAGGATTTTTGGGCTTATCGATTCTAAGTAGTTTACTAGTTCAAATGCTCTTGATCCATAGGTTCCAAGATGGACATCAGAAAGGACGATAACATCAATAGATCTTTTTTTCATTATGCAAATAGTTGAACAAATTTGTAAAGTAATTCCCGGTTCCTTTTTATGGCAACTTTAACAAGATTTTATTTCTTTACTAACTTAATGTTAGTGTTTTAATTGAATGTTATTTTAAACCTGAGCTCGGTTATTCAAATCTTATTTCCTGCGTTAGCTTCTAAGGTGATAACCTGTTATCCCTTATAAAATCTGCCTTGCAACAAAGTCTTTAAATTAATTTTGACTTTGTTTTAACAATCGAACTAAGGTTTTAAGGCTATAAATACGGAGAAATAAGTACCTTTTGACTTAATTATTGCGCGAAAACACATGAATTGTATAAAATTCATAATTATTTAATATAGTATTGAGTGAAAAAATAATAACAAATTGCATATTTGTTTATGAATCTGGTGAATCGAGAATTAAGTTGGTTAGCTTTTAACGAAAGAGTCTTACAAGAAGCAATGGATTCAACTGTTCCATTGGTGGAACGCATGCGCTTTCTGGGTATTTACTCCAACAATATGGATGAGTTTTACCGAGTGCGGGTTGCCAATGTGAGGCGGTTATCTGTTCTAAAAAAGCAAAAGATTGAAGGGTTTCATGGGACTGCAACAGAGCTCTATCAAGAGATTAGAAATGAAGTGTTGCGTCAACAGAAACAATTTGAAAGAGCTTTTGAAGAAATTTCTGAAGAGTTTAAAAAACATCATATTCTATTCGTTAACGAACAAAAACTTTCCAAGCCGCACGAATTGGAGTTGAATCAGTATTATCAAGACAAATTAAAACATTCTATTTTTCCGATCATTCTAGATAAAAAAAGTACTTTTCCTAAGCTTAGAGATTATGCGATTTATTTAGCAATTAAAATTGTTGATCAGAAAAAAAAGGTTCGATACGCTCTTATTCAGGTGCCAGGCGATATACCAAGATATTATAAAATAAAGGATAACAAGGCAATTTATATTTTGTTGATTGATGATATTATTCGTCTTCAATTAAAAGAGATTTTTGCAATTTTTCATCCCGTAGAAATTAGTGCGTATACATTCAAATTTACGCGCGATGCTGAATTGGATTTAGATGATGATATAAGTTTACCCTTCATCGAAAAAATAGAAAAAAGTTTAAAGGAACGAAAAAAAGGCACTCCTGTACGATTTGTTTATGATGAAGAAATGCCCTCTGATTTGTTGCAATATCTGCTGCAATCGCTTCACCTAAAGGAAGGAGTAAACACCATTCCAGGAGGTAGATACCACAATAATAAAGATTTAATATCATTTCCTACTTTTGAAAATCCAGCGTTCCTATTCCCTTTGCAGCCACCTTGTAAACATCCAGATTTGGAAAATAAAGGAGGTGTCATACAAGCTGTTTTGAAAAAAGACATTTTGTTGCATTTTCCTTATCAGCGCTTTGATTATATTATTGATCTTCTGAGAGAAGCCGCGATAGATCCAAAAGTGAGATCGATTAAAATCAATATTTACCGCGTTGCCAAAAATTCAGATGTTATGAACGCCTTGCTTTCGGCTGTTTTTAACGGGAAGGCTGTAACGGTTGTTTTTGAGTTGCAAGCTCGCTTTGACGAAGAAAATAATTTATATTGGAGTAATCGCTTACAAGACTCTGGCGCTAAGGTGATTTATGGTGTTCCTAATTTAAAGGTTCATTCCAAATTGCTTCAGATTGAAAGATATAAGGATGGAAAAGAGCAGCTAATTACGTATGTGGGAACTGGTAATTTTAATGAAAAAACAGCTCGTATTTATGTCGATCTGGGGTATTTAACTGCTAAGCCGGAAATTGCAAACGAGGTTAAGAAGGTGTTTCGATTGTTAGAAAATAATTTGGAGCGACCAATTTTCCGTAATTTACTTGTTTCTCCTTTCAATGCTAGAAGAAAAATCATCCAATACATAAATCAGGAGATCAGCCATGCAAAGAAAGGTCACCTTGGCTCTATTAAAATAAAAATCAATAATTTAACTGATCCTATACTCATTGACAAATTGTACGATGCCAGTCGAGCAGGTGTAAAAATTGAAATGATTATTAGAGGGATTTGTTGTCTCAAACCGGGAGTTAAGGGACTTAGTGAAAATATCACAGTCATAAGTATTGTTGATAGGTATCTTGAACATGCTCGGTTTATGATTTTTCAAAATAATTATAACCCATTGTATATTCTAACGAGTGCTGATTTCATGGAACGAAATTTAGATAGTAGGATAGAGGTTGGTGTTACAATAAAGGAAAAACAAATTCAGCATGAGTTAGATCGAATTTTTGAATACCAATGGAAAGGTAGTGTCAAAGCTCGATTAATTTCCTCGGATTTAAAAAATCGTTATAGAAAAAGGAATCTACCTCCGTTTCATGCGCAGGAAGAACTGTATAAATCTTTTTGTGATTAGCCGTATTCCCTGAAAAAATCTTTTTTCTCATTCGAGAAAATCCTTCTCATTCTCATTTTTTTTGGTAAACAAAAAGGCTGTCCTTTTGAGACAGCCTTTTAAAAAGTTTGAATTATGTTTTATTGCTTTGTAATCCGTGTAGTGTAGTTGAATTCGGTATTGAATAACTGAATTAAATACGCTCCATTGGATAGGTTGATTAAATCGATGCTCGTTTTCTCTGAGCTTGAATCCAATTCACCTTGAAAAACAATTTTTCCTTCAATAGTACGTAAGCAATAATTTAATGGAAGAGTAGTTTTGTTCAAGATCGTCACCATTGATGTGGTTGGATTTGGGTAAATTAAAATCCCATCGTTCTGCTCTACTAGGCTTGCGCAAGGATCTGAAGTAACAACCACATCATCAGAAGCTTGACAACCATTTTGTGCTGTTGTTGTCACAGTATAAGTACCTGCACTGTTAACAGTAGTAAATGGTGTTTGTGCACCAGTACTCCATTCAACTTGCGAACCATTACCTGTTGCATTTAACGTAACGGGGAATTCATTTGCACAAACAGTAATGTCTTGTCCTGCATTTACGTTAGGAGAATTTAATACTTGTACGGCAACTTCGTCTGTAGACTCGCACCCGTTTTGGTCAATTACTGAAACAGAGTAGGTTCCTGTT
>CAIUSK010000080.1 GCA_903901805.1 uncultured Flavobacteriales bacterium | reverse complement strand
TGTTCCTGCGAGATGGGGACAATCTCCTTTTACAAATATTACGATTGATTGGGTTCCTCCTTCTGATCTGAAAGATCAAAATCCTACTAGAAATGATAATCATTTGTTCAAAGGTATTACTGGCTCATCTATTTTGGAACGAACAAAAGCAAGAGGAGTTAATTCAGTTGAAGAGTTGTGTTACAAGCATTTTCAAAAGGAAATGAATATGATTAATAAAGCTTATTACACTGTCATGACGGAAGGGGATGCAAATGGTCAGCCTTTTACTTTTCCTATTCCAACAGTAAATATCACGGAAGATTTTGATTGGTACGGAGAAAATACTGATTTATTGTTTGAAAACACAGCTAAAATTGGATCGTCTTATTTTCAGAATTTTATTGGAAGTCAATTTGTATTGGATGAAAAAGGCAATAGGGTTGAGAATCCGTTGGCTTATAAACCAAATGCAGTTAGAAGTATGTGCTGTCGTTTACAGTTGGATTTACGTGAACTTTTGAAACGAGGAAATGGGCTGTTTGGTAGTGCAGAAATGACAGGAAGTATCGGCGTGGTAACAATTAATATGGCACGTTTAGGATATATCTATCGTGGAAATAAAAAAGAATTATTAAAACGATTAGATAATTTATTAGAAATTTCAAAATCGACTTTAGAGAAAAAAAGAGTTTTTATTCAAGATATGTATGATAGAGGATTGTATCCTTATACAAAAAGATATTTACATCATTTCAGAAATCACTTTTCTACAATAGGTGTGAATGGCATTAATGAAATGATTCGAAATTTTTCTAATGATGATTTTGATATTTCTTCTGAAGAAGGTATCGATTTTGCAAATGAGATTTTGGATTTGATTCGTATGAGAATGAAAGAATTTCAAGAACAGACAGGGAATTTATACAATTTAGAAGCAACTCCGGCAGAAGGAACAACTTATCGTTTTGCAAAAGAGGATAAAAAACGGTTCAAAGATATTATTCAAGCAGGATTTGGAGATAATGTTTATTATACCAACAGTTCACAATTACCCGTTGACTATACTGAAGATCCTTTTGAAGCATTGCAATTACAAGATGAATTACAATGTAAATATACAGGAGGAGCGGTCCTTCATTTATATATGAATGAAAAAATAAGTTCTCCAGAGGCCTGTCGAAATATGGTTAAAAAAGTAGTTTCAAACTTTAGATTACCTTACATCACAATCACACCCATTTTTAGTGTTTGTCCTGTTCATGGTTATCTTTCTGGTGATCACGAATATTGTCCTAAATGTGATGATGTTTTGTATGAGGGATTGAAAAATAAAGAATAAAAAATATTTGCAAACAATTTTAAAAACAAACGGATATGAAAATAAAAGAAAAAACATTAGAAATTAAATTAGACAATTCTTTGAGAACAAAGTGTCTAGTTTATACCCGCGTAATGGGCTATCATCGTCCAGTTGAAAGTTTTAATATTGGAAAAAAAGGAGAACACAAACAAAGGAAACATTTTAAAGAAAATTGTGGCTGCTAATCCGATATATGGAATAACTCCTTTTTCATTACTTGACTTTAAGGATTATACATCGTGCATAGTATGGTTTTCTAGATGTAATATGAAGTGCTTGTACTGTTATAATCCCGAGTTGGTTTTTGGAAAAGGAGTTTATGATTATCAATATGTATT
>CAIUSK010000079.1 GCA_903901805.1 uncultured Flavobacteriales bacterium | reverse complement strand
TTTTAATTATTACAAATATTAATGAATGGTACATTTTCGATGAACATCTTTTCGAAAGACTATTCAACAAAAAGGAGCTGGTAAATCAATTTGAAAGTTTTGAACACGGTAAAAAATCTACATCTGTCTTTTATAAGGAAATAGCGGAACCATTTATACAAAGTATTACCAACGAAATTGAGTACACCTATTTTAATCTAAAGGACTACGAATCCGCTTTACGTAATCAGGATAAGAAGGACGACAAACAATTAATCGAACTGTTTAAACTTCTGTCACCACCCCATTTATTAAAACTACCTTTTAATAACGATAGTAATTCGTTAGATAAAAACTTTTATGGGGAACTTCTCCATATCATCGGTTTGGTGGAAGTAAAAGAAGGAAGTAAAAAACTCATACAACGTCCAGAATTAAAAAATAGAAATTCTGGTTCATTGTTAGAAAATACCATAAATCAGTTAGATAGTTTAGACAAACTTTCCCGTTTGACGAATCTAAAACAATATGGCGAAACTCAAGAAGAAAGGTTATTTAATGTTGGTTTAGAGTTATGTATTACATGGGTTAATAGAATTCTGTTTTTGAAGTTATTAGAGGCTCAACTCATTAGTTACCATAAAGGTGATAAGAGTTATTCCTTTTTAAATCAGAATTTAATTCATGATTACGACAATCTGAATTCTTTATTCTTCATGGTATTAGCACGAAAACCAGATGAGAGAAATCAACGTGTTAAAGACTTGTTTTCCAAAGTTCCTTATTTGAATAGTTCACTTTTTGAACCAACTGTTTTAGAACATGAAGCTTTATTCATTTCAGGACTTGAGGATAATATCCATCTTCCCTTTTTAAGCTCAACCGTCAATAAGGACAATTACGGTAATAAAGAAAAAGGATCACGAGAAGGATTGGCATATTTGTTTGACTTTTTGAGTTCCTATAATTTTACCAGTGATAGTTCAGTAGATATTCAAGAGGATAACAAAACCCTTATAAACGCTTCGGTTCTTGGGTTGATTTTTGAAAAAATAAATGGCTACAAAGATGGCAGTTTCTTTACTCCCGGTTTCATAACGGAATATATGTGTAGAGAAACGATCAGAAAATCTGTTGTTCAAAAATTTAATGAAATTAAATCTTGGAATTGTACCGATTTTAATGACTTGTATAATAAGATTGATGACATTAATGAAGCAAATAAAATTATTAACGATATTAAAATATGTGATCCTGCCGTTGGGTCTGGACATTTTCTAGTTTCTGCCCTAAATGAAATGTTGTCAGTTAAAAATGACTTAAATATTCTTCAGGATAAAGATGGAAAACGATTAAAAGGATATCATGTTGAGGTTATTAATGATGAGTTGGTCGTTACGGATGAGGATGGTGATCTATATGAATACAATCCTTTAAATAAGGAAAGTCAACGGATTCAAGAGACTTTATTCCATGAGAAACAAACTATAATTGAGAACTGTCTTTTTGGTGTAGATATCAATCCTAATTCAGTTAAAATATGTCGTTTGCGGCTTTGGATCGAATTATTGAAAAACGCATTTTACAAAACACCAAATGAACTAGAAACCTTACCTAACATTGACATCAATATCAAATGTGGTAATTCATTGGTGAGTAGATTTTCTGTTGACACAGATTTGAAAGAAATCATGAAAAAAAGTAAGTGGTCTATTGATGGATATAAAAAAGCAGTTGACACTTACCGGAATGCTGAGAGTAAAGATCAGAAACGTGAGATGGAAAACCTTATTAATGATATCAAATCTGACTTCAGAAGTGATATTACAAATAATGACCCCAAAGTTAAAAGATTGTATAATTTAAATGGTGAAATTACTAAGTTAACTACTCAACAATCATTATTTGAACCGGACAAAAAAGAAAAGTCTCTTGTTGATAAACAAGTTCAAAAACTGATTGAAGAGGCAAAAAAAATAAATATAGAAATTGAAGAAATTAAATCAAATAAAATTTACGAAAACGCTTTTGAGTGGCGATTTGAATTTCCAGAAGTATTGAATAATGAGGGTGATATTGTCGGATTTGATTGTGTTATTGGAAATCCACCTTACATAAGAGTTCAAAATTTAGAGCACAGCATTATTGACTATTATAAATCTAACTACAAATCATTCTTTCAAAAAGCAGATATCTATTTGCTTTTTATTGAAAAGGCAATTTCTCTATTAAAAGAAAACAGCGGTTTATCATTCATTAACCCTACACTTTTTTTATCTTCTGACTACGGACAAGGGTTAAGAGAGTTTTTAAGTCAATATAAGGTCTCAAGAATAGTTGATTTCGGAGATTTGCCAATTTTTGAAGAAGCCATAACATATACAGGAATATTCTTTATCAGTAAATCAAAACCTGAAATTATTCAAT
>CAIUSK010000078.1 GCA_903901805.1 uncultured Flavobacteriales bacterium | reverse complement strand
TTTTTTACCGGCTAAATTTAAAATAGGGGGTATTTTTATCCCGTTAATTAACATTCTTCGACAAAGGTAGGGGAAGTCAAATTCTTTGGCATTATGTCCGCATAAAATATGGTTGGGGCCTGAAAAATGATCTTCCAACATTTTCTTGAATTGCTTCAGTAAGGTTTCTTCATCATCGTGAATAAATGATTTCAAACGCATGGTTCGATCACCTGTTGATGTGTTGCGGATATATCCAACGGAAATGCAAATGATTTTACCGAATTCGGAAAATATACCAGCGCGTTCATTATATATTTCATCGTATTGCTTTACATCTGTTTTTTGAAAGCGTGTTTTTGCTTCAAATAAATGTTTGGTTGTTTCATCAACCTCATCATATAAATAGGTTTGAGGGACTGTTTCAATGTCTAGGAAAAGGATGTTTTCCAATTGGATTTTATCTAACATAAGTAAGTATTTTACTTGAAGTTAGCAATAAATATTGAAATAGATGTTGATTATTCGTTAAAAAATGACCGGAAAATCGGCTTAATTCTATGAATTAACTTATTTAGAATAATCTTCGTAATCCTCTGTAATATCTTGTTGGATTATTGCAGTAACGCTAATTGGCACAAATTCCACAATAACATTCGTCTTGTCTAAGCCAAAATCTTCAGCAGGTTTCAATCCCGTAGATTTCACGAATCGATACGCTCTAACGCACAGTTTTTGGAAGGTTGTTAGGTCATTATCAGTGGATATTCTTGAATTTAACACAACAAATTTAAAATCGGGTTCGCTAAAACGACCTTTCATGCTTTGGAATACACTGTCGCCAGAGATTTCGCTTTTTTCCACCATTTTGTCATGGATTTTACGAATTAAAAATTCGGTACGGTGCTCTTCCTTAAATCCAAATTGAAGGGTAATGTAATAAGCTGATTTATCAATGATTTCATTCACAGAATAATGAACGCCCCAAGGTTCACCTAAAATTTCAACATGTACAAACCAATAAACGCCTGCCTTTCTCGGTTTTTTTCTAAAGAGCGCATAGAAAACAGTAGAGTCTAATTGCTTGCAATCTGTACTGCGTGTAGGGAAAACAATATTGGATGCTTCAAAAGACATGTTTGTATCATTTTGAAGTGCCGTAATTAAAGGCTTTACCTGATCCATTGGGATATACTCCGTAATGGATGATCGTAATTGTCTTGCTCTATAAAATAAATACAATAGGGCGAAAAATGTAAATGCCAGTATTAATGTAAACTCAGCCCCAGGAGCGCTTGATCCATCCTCAAATTGATGTCCATGTCCGATTTTAGACAAATTAGAGAGCAAGAAAATTCCCTCAATTAGTAAAAACACTCCAAATAAAACAAAATAAAATCCTTTCGCGCGTGGATATTTATACAACAACAATAAGCAAAGTAAAATAGACGTCATCACCATATCGATTGTTATGGCTAATCCATAAATTGCTTCCATTGCTGTGGCTTCCCTGAAAATCAAAATTATTAAGATACATCCAGCCATTAGAAACCAATTCACAAATGGAATGTAGATTTGACCTTTGTGGTCGGTTGGATATTTAACTTTTAAATTCGTCCACAATTTTAATTTAATCGCCTCATTCATTAAGGTAAATACTCCGGTAATTAAAGCTTGTGAAGCAATTATTGTTGCTGCAGTTGCTATGATTATCGAAAAAGGAATCAAATCTTTTGGAACCATTGCATAAAATACAGTTTGTCTCTCTGCCAAGTGAAAACCATCCGACAAACACAACGCAGATTGCCCTAAATAATTAATGACAAGGAATATAGAAACAAAAGACCAGCTAATTCGAATATTTCCTTTTCCGCAATGTCCTAAATCCGAATAAAGCGCCTCAGCACCAGTGGTACATAAAAATACAGCCCCTAATACCCAAAATCCACCTGGAACGTTAACAATCATGTTGTATGCATAGTATGGATTAAATGCTTCCAGAACAATTGGATTCTTTGAAATATTAATAAGCCCCAAATACCCAAGGAAAATGAACCAGAGTAACATTATCGGGCCAAAAGCTTTACCGATTAAATCTGTTCCAAACTGTTGAACTGAAAAAAGAACAAGGATAATTCCGATTACAATTGGTATGATTGGAAGGTCAGGATTAACATTTCCAAGCCCTTCAACAGCGGACGAAATGGAAATGGCAGGAGTAATAAAACCATCGGCTAACAAGGTTGCGCAACCAATTAAAGCTGGAATTATAACCCATTTTTTCTTTTCCTTTAAAAGTGCGAAAAGCGCAAATATTCCTCCTTCACCTTTATTGTCTGCATTTAACGCAAAGAAAATGTATTTAATGGTAGCTAAAAGTATCAAAGTCCAAATAACAGCAGACAACCCACCCATGATCAAATCATGATTGAAATTCTTGCCACCTCCTGTGATTGCTTGAAAAACGTATAATGGCGATGTACCAATATCTCCGAAAACAATTCCAATCGTGATAAGAACTCCTGCTACTGATTTTTTGTGTAAAGTATCTGTCATAATGGCCGTAAAATTATCTAATATATTAAACTAAAGCTCCTTTTTATCGAATTATTTTTATCTCAAACAAAATCCCAAAACAGCATCCACAAATTCATCGGGTTTCTCGGCATGTACCCAATGTCCGGCTTGAGAAATTGTTATATACTGACTATCTGGAAAAAGGTTCTCAATGTCAGAAATATCTTCATCCAAAATATAATTAGATAATTCGCCTCTAATAAAAATGGTAGGGGTAAATACTTCAGTATCAGGAATGGGTTCTAAAATTTGATCCATCGATGCCTCTAATACAGCTACATTCATGCGCCAGGCTAATTGCCCTTTTTCTTTCCAGTAGAGGTTTTTAAGTAAGAATTGTTTAATTCCTTCAGATTGAATGTATTTATTTAATTCCTTATCCGCTTCACTGCGCGAAGAAACACCATCTAATTTAACAGCATGAATTCCTTCCA
This sequence comes from uncultured Flavobacteriales bacterium, assembly GCA_903901805.1. Classification (GTDB taxonomy): domain Bacteria; phylum Bacteroidota; class Bacteroidia; order Flavobacteriales_D; family Crocinitomicaceae; genus UBA952. The sequence goes on along the minus strand of CAIUSK010000078.1, from coordinate 836 downwards.
AAATATGTTGGTGATGTGGAGGATACCCTTTAATACCCATATCAACCACAATGAGTTTGTCAATGAGTTTTGGATTTAATTGCGTTGTAAGCATAGCAACCTTTCCACCCATGGAATGACCGACAAGAATTATCTTTTCAAGGTTTAGGGCATGAATTAGTTCAATTATATCAGACGCCATGGCCTTGTAGCTCGTGTCAGAGTCCCAATTTGAATGACCATGATTACGGAGGTCAACTAAAATTACGCGAAAATAAACAGCAAATTTTTTGGCTTGAGTTTGCCAATTGTCGGATGAACCAAATAAACCGTGTAGAATTATTAGTGGTTGCCCCGAACCGATTTCCCGGTAATTTAATTTCATTTTTTCTCGCTTGTAGAACTGATTTTCTCTGATTTAACAGGGTAGGTAGTGAATTGTCCTTCGTTGAATGTTTCAATCAATGCGATGATTTCCTTTTCTTTCATTTTTGTGTCATCGTAGGAAATTTTGGTAACTTGTTTTTCCGCTTCCTCCACCCATTCAAATTCAACTCTAGAAACTGCTCCGGTTTTTTTTAATCCTTTACGAATCGATCCACCGCAGTTCATTTCACAAGACATTCCTTCAATTTCAACGGTTAGCATTTGGTTGGGTTTCACGATTGCTACTGTTTTTTCCACTTTTGGTTTCGCGTTCTTAACAATGATTTTCTCTTCTTGAGTTGAACAAGAAACGAAGAGCAACATAAAAAACAAAATAGATAGAACTGCTTTCATATAGTAGATTTGAATCAAAATTACAAAATAACGGTTTGATAGCGTTCAATTTTTCCATTTTGTATTGTATATTTGCC
>CAIUSK010000077.1 GCA_903901805.1 uncultured Flavobacteriales bacterium | reverse complement strand
GTGGCGAAGGGAAACATTTGGTAGATGATGGTTTGATAAAATTAAATGGTGAAGTTGAAACTCGTTACAGAGCCAAATTAAAACCAGGCGATGTTGTTGAATACAAAGGGAAGAATGTGTTTTCAACACTTTGTATAAGAGCACTGGAATGGGGAAAATCTCAAAATCACGATTGGCAGGAACACAATGTGTTAAATATCAATTATCCAGTGAATAAAGTTTTTGCAAAACTTGGATTTTCAAACTACAAATCAGAAACCACTTTGCATCTATGGTTAGATGATTTAAAAGAAAAATAGTAAATCATTTCTTGACACAGAAATGTAGAGCCTTACAATTAGTTTTTTCAATAAAAGCTTGCCAAGTTAAGAAACTAACCAAGAACAAGTAGCGAGAAACCAAAAACTAGTAACAAAAACAAACCTAGCGAAGTAAAGACCAGCACTAAACGAAGTGAAGCTGTGAAAACAAAGAATCACTCACAAAAAGCTACAAACAAAGAACAGAAAAACAAAATGATTACTTTCAATAAACCATATTTCACGGGAGAAGAAACAACATATATAGAACAAGCGGTGAAAAATATGCACATCTCAGGTGATGGGGTTTTCACAAAAAAATGCCACGCTTTTTTTGAAGAAAATTATGGTTTCAAAAAGTGTTTATTAACAACATCTTGTACCGATGCATTGGAAATGGCAGCTATTTTAATTGATATCCAACCCGGAGACGAAGTGATTATGCCGTCGTACACTTTTGTATCAACCGCAAATGCCTTTATACTGCGGGGGGCAAAAATTGTTTTTGCTGATTCTCTAACAAATCATCCTAATATGGATGCAACAAAAATAGAGGTCTTAATTACCCCGAAAACAAAAGCAATAGTTCCTGTGCATTACGCAGGAATGGCATGTGATATGGATGAAATACTTGAATTAGCAAATAAATATAATCTGTTTGTAATTGAAGACGCAGCGCAAGCCATTGATTCCTTTTACAAAGGAAAACCCTTGGGAAGTTTCGGACACCTTGCTGCTTTTTCATTTCATGAGACCAAAAATATTATTTCGGGTGAAGGAGGCATGTTGGTCATCAATGACGAAAGATTCGCTCAGCGAGCAGAAATTATACGAGAAAAGGGCACCAATAGAAGCCAGTTTTTTAGAGGTAAAGTGAATAAATATGGCTGGGTAGATATCGGATCTTCTTTTCTTCCTTCGGATATAATTGCCGCCTTTTTATTTGCCCAGCTCGAAAATTTAGTCAGCATACAAAACCGAAGAAAACAAATTTGGAATCAATATTATGAGTTATTAAGCCCCCTTCAAGAAAAAGGATTTTTGCAACTTCCTGAAGTGCCACATTACTCGAGTAATAATGCGCATATGTTTTACATAATACTTAAAAATGAATCTACAAGAACTCAACTTTTACAACATTTAAAAAAAAACGGAATTCAAGCTGTTTTTCATTACCTGAGTTTACACAAAAGTGATTTTTATAAAGATAAGTATAAAGGCATCGAACTAACAAACTGCGATAAATTTTCAGACACATTAGTGCGATTACCCTTCTTTTTTGAGCTGAACCATGAAAGCGTGAAAATGATAGGTGAACAAATGAAATCTTTTTATGAAGGCAGATAAGATTAAAGTATTATTCATTGTTTCTGAATTTTGGCAAGCAGGGGGCGAGCGACAAGCTTATGAATTCAATAGTTCATTTAATAAGAACAAATTCCAAATAGATTTATTTTGTTTACTACCTTTAAACATTGATAAGAATAAAGAAGATTTTTATTACTCAAAACATTTAGAACTTGATTCAAACATCCATTTTTGGGATAGTTTTAAAGTCAAAAATGTTAAGTTTTCTCGATTGAAATCGGTTAATCGAATTACTAAAGAAAAAAATGAAGCCACTGAATCTAACTTGAAGGATTTTTTTAAATCTTACGATTTTTTCCTTTTTTTTGGGGAGTATACGTATGGTTCATTTTATAACTCTTTTTCAAAAGAATATAAATCTTGGTGTATAGTTTTGATTCACAATTCTCGTTTTCAAGTACCTAACAACTATACAAGGTTTGACAAATCGGATTGTATTCATTTTTTATCTGGATTCTTAGAAGACGAAATCAAACATGAATTAGCCGAATTTGATAGGTATGAGCATACATGTGTTCCGCTATCAATAAATTGTGAATTTGATTTTCCTAAAAGAAAAAAGAAAGAAAGTAATAATATAAAAAAAAAAATTGGACTGTTTACTCGACTAACAATCCATAAGCCCTTAGATGTGTTTTATTTTGCCTTACATTTGTTGAGGGAAAGAGGTAATGATGTTGAACTATTAGTTTTTGGAAATGGAAAACCAGAAGATTATGAGTTTAATAAATGTATAAATTATTTAGGATTATCTGAGAGTATATTTTTCATGGGGCATCAAAAAGAAATACTGAAATCTGCTGTGGAAAATGAATTAGATCTTGTTTGGTTCCACAGTTATTATGGAGTCCCAGGTGGTTACGCGAGTTTTGATATTTGTATGACACAAATTCCTCAAGTTTTTTGGGACTTTACTCCTGGTAAAATTAATCCATATTATCCGGAATTTAGATCATTCAATAGTTTAGATGGCTTTGTTGATTACACACAAAAGTTACTGAGTAGCGAAGACGTTATTGAGGAAATCGGCAGAAAACAAATGGAGGCTATCAAATTATATCGAAATTTAAATAGTGAAATCAAGAAAGTTGAAATATTGATCCAAGAAAAAGTCAATGATAAACAGAGTCTTAAATAAATTAAAGCAGCTTTCTAAAATAGTGACGGTAAGGACTTTTAATGTCTTTACAAGAGCATATCAAAAACACAGTTTTGAGAAGAGAATCAAGGATAATGTGCCATCCATTGATTATAGTAAAGTAAATACAAATCAAAAGCGATCCGTGGAGATTAAAGAGCGAGATTTCTTATTAAGAGAGGTGCTTTTTTCTTGTTATTTCATTATGAAAGAAAATCCTCAAACCCATGAAATACAAGGGGTAGCTGATTTTAATTATATCAAAGCGTGGTATGAAAGCGTAAATAAATTAGGTATAAATGCAATTATAATTCATGATGGTATTGACAAACATTTTATTGATACTTATGAAACCGATAAAATACAATTTAGAAGATTTTATGCTGGTAATCACCCATTGATAGATGAAAGATGGATTACCTTTTATAT
>CAIUSK010000076.1 GCA_903901805.1 uncultured Flavobacteriales bacterium | reverse complement strand
TGTTCTCTTTCATTTGAAAAAATGCAGAAAAAGGTGCTTTCGTTATTTCGTTTAACTTAAAATAAAAATCCAAGGGATAATCGATTTTTACCCCTTCAGCAAAAAACTCTTGACAATAATTGATTTCATAAATGTCTCCTAAAGCAATATGCTTTTTTAACTCCTCAACACAATACAAATAACGTTCTTTTGTCGTGCGCGATTTCCAATCAATATTCAATAAATGAAAATTCTGATCGGTTTCTTCTTCCAGAAAATAATTTAAAAATTCAAAGTTCGAATTGTTCTTATCCCCTTGCAAAAATTCGAAATTCTCGTGGTCTAATTTCACAACGCAAGAAGGAACAAATAATTGAACCAACGGAAATTCATGCTGATCTATATTCCGAGTTGAAAGCGATTCAACTTCGTTTTTTAAATTATAATTTAAACCGCCAAAAATGTATTTATCCGCGTGTTTTAACAAAAAACTATCTACCAGTTCCCAGGAACCTCCTGTTAATACTGTTAAACTATCGATTTCGCCAAAAGCAAGCATAGCAGAGCCATCGTTACTATTCAAATATGCAATAGGAAAATCAACAGGTATATTCATACGATTTTGTTTGGAATGGGCTTAGATATTCTGGTAGTATTGGTGCATGAAAAACAGTTCATAAATGCGAAATATAATTATAACCCAAACTTTTACGATTCGAATTAAACATTTCGGCCATTTTATTCTTTAGAAATGTCTCATTTAGAAAAAAGTCAACTACGTGAAACCAAAATTCTTGATTATTACATCTCCATAATTGATAGGCTGATCTACAATTTTGAATAAGTTGATGAGAAAAACCAAATTCCATTTCCATACAATAAAGGTAACAGTAAATTTTCAATCGAATTATCATTTAAACCAATTTCAGGTTTTGGTTGTTTATGAATAAACGAGTTATGTACCAATTCAAAACAAAGCAAATAATACCAACTGACATAAAAACATGTTGGGATTTTTTTTCGTCTCCAGCTAATTTAAAAGCAATTACACCAAGCTACATGGGGTTTGATATTCTCGTAGATATTTCTGAAAAAATGTATCCAGGATTGATGATTGAATATCGTGTAAAACCACTTTTAGGAATACCAATGAATTGGATAACGGAAATAACACACGTGGAAAATTTGAAATATTTTGTTGATGAACAAAGAAAAGGACCTTATCGTATCTGGCACCACGAACATCATTTCAAAGAAATCCCTAACGGAGTTGAAATGTCTGATATTGTTTCATATGAAATTCCATTAGGTCTACTTGGTAGATTGGCGCATCCCCTGGTAGTTCAGAAAAAATTAAAAGAAATCTTTGATTATCGATTTACAAAAGTGGAAGAAATCTTTGGTAAACCTATCATATTAGAGCAGTCCCAAAATCAGTAAAAAGCCTACAGACATCAAAAGGATTGAAACTAAAAATTGAACAACTTTCATTGTTGTTTTCTGTAAGATTTTTGACCCTAAATAACTTCCGCAAAATGCCACGACAATTGCAGCTACTAATGTAAAATGAATGGATGAGCTGGCTAAAATGGGAATATAAGAGGTGTAAACTCCAATTCTAGTTAGGTCAATGAGTAAACCAATCGTACTTGATGTGGCAACGAATTCTTCCTTAGTGACATTAGTTTTTGATAAAAACATTGCGCGAAGAGCACCTTGATGGCCGGAAAATCCACCAAAAAAACCACTCAATGCACCTCCAAAATAAAGCCCTATATCAGAAGTGTTAAATTGTTTCTTTTTCAAGAATAATTCAACGAAAGCAAATGAAATCATAACAAGACCAATACTAAATTGAATTAAGGAAACATCTTGCTGATAGAACGGAAAATCATACTGAATTAATAAGATTGACTTATCTACTTTTTTTAAAATCCAAGCACCGAGCAAAGCAAATGGAATTGCAGTTCCGCCAAATTTAAGAAGCAATCTAACATTTATAGAACGAAATATAAAAGTGAATTTGAAAAAGGAATTAAAAAAATGCACGATTGCCGTTGCAAAAATAGCCAACTCAATAGAGAAAAACAGAGAAAATGTTGGAAGTAAAATTGTACCCAATCCAAAACCTGAGAAGAAGGATAACACACTTCCTAACAACACAACCAAAAGAATAATAATTAACTCCAATTCAACTTATTTTAAACGAAAGTAATAGCTTTGTAGCAATAAATAAAATATGATTGTAGATTTTAGAAGTGATACTGTAACAAAACCATCATCGGCAATGTTAGATGCAATGTTTAGCGCTGAAACGGGAGACGACGTATTTGGTGAAGACCCAACTGTTAATGCCTTGCAAAATTATGTAGCTAATTACTTCGGTAAAGAAGCATCGTTATTTTGTTCATCTGGTACACAAACTAACCAAATTGCCATAAATGTTCATGTTCAACCTGGAGGTGAAGTTATATGTCATGAAGAAAGCCACATTTATAAATATGAAGGTGGTGGAATTGCAAAAAACTCTGGTGCTTCTGTTCGTTTGCTACAAGGTAATCGTGGCCGTATTACTAAAGAACAAATAGAAAAATGGATCAATCCAGAACACGATGTTCATTTTCCATTAACTCAGTTAATTTCTCTTGAAGACACTGCGAATCGTGGTGGCGGTGCTATATATAATTTCGAAGACATCAAAAATATCAGTGCTTTTTCGCGAAGTAATAAAATCCCACTACATTTAGATGGTGCTCGATTAATGAATGCATTGATTGAAACCAAAATAGACCCAAAAGAATATGCTCAGCAATTTGATTCAATTTCACTCTGTTTATCGAAAGGACTAGGTGCGCCAATTGGATCTGTATTAATCGGTTCCAATGATTTCATTAAAAAAGCCCATCGAGTTCGTAAAGTATTTGGTGGCGGAATGAGACAAGCAGGAATTATTGCAGCGGCGGGATTATATGCTCTTCAGAATAATGTGGATCGACTAGCGATTGACCATTTTCATGCAAAATTACTTAGTGAAACCATGCATAGCTTTTCTTGGATAAAAGAAATTGTAGATGTTGAAACTAATATAATTGTAGTTGTTTTAAAAGAAGAAACAAAAAGAGACTATATTATTCAAGAATTAGCGAACAAAGGAATAAAAACAATTGCCTTTGGTCCAGGAATGATTCGTTTCGTTACTCATTTGGATGTATCAGCTGAACAAGTCAATTATACCCTTGAAAAATTAAAGGAGATTTAAATCAAATAACAGACAAAATTTGATTTTGAAGATCTTGCAATTCTGATGGACTAAAAGAAGCCTTCTCCTTACTAAAATTCATGTCCTGAATGGAATTAATTGGTATTAAATGGATATGAGCATGTGGAACTTCCAGTCCAATTACCGAAACTCCTATCCTTTTGCATGGAATAGCTTTTTTTAACTTAACCGCCACTTCCTTTGAAAACACGATCAAAGATTCTAATACTTGATTATCTAGATCAAAAATGTAATCTTGTTCAATTTTTGGAATCACCAAGGTATGACCAGCAACTAATGGATTTACATCCAAAAAGGCCAAAAAATTATCATTCTCAGCAATTTTATAACATGGTATTTCACCAGCTACAATTTTAGAAAACACAGTTGACATTAACGGGAAATATTCAAAATCTCGAATCGAAGAATACCACCTGGTGTTTGAACATCAGCGGTATCACCCACTTTTTTACCCAATAATCCTTTTCCAATCGGTGAATCAACGGAAATCTTTTTGAGTTTAATATCCGCTTCATTTTCAGCAACTAAAATATAATCCATTTCCATTCCATTAGCCATGTTTTTGATCTTCACATTGGAGAGGATAAAAACCTTGGAGTTATCGATATGAGTTTCATCGATTAAACGTGCGTTCGCAATAATATTTTCGAATTTAGAAATTTTCATTTCTAACAAACCTTGAGCTTCTTTTGCCGCATCATATTCTGCATTTTCTGATAAATCACCTTTATCACGTGCTTCAGCAATTTGTTCAGAAATAGAAGGTCGTTGAACTGTCTTCATGTTATACAATTCATTTTTCAATTTTTGCAAGCCTTCTGCAGTATAATAATTTATTTGTGACATACATTAAATATTATCGAGTTAAACAAAGAAGAGAGCCCTGTGAGGCTCTCTTTAACAAATATATAATAATTACTTTTTATTTCAAAGAAATAGTAGCTCCAATTGTGTGTATGATACCGAAAACACCAGCAAAACGAGCACAATATTCTAATCCTAAAGCACTTTTACTTTTTCCAACTAACGCATCAATAGAGAATCCAGCTGTTGGTCCTAATAATGCATTCGAGCGATTCTCTGCAGAGAAAATACCTTTTTCATAGATGTACCCACCTCTTACATTAAATGCCATCTTATCAGTAGTCATAGCGTAATCTAAACCTAATCTAAACTGATCTTTTGAAAAAGAATTAGCAGTAAACGCAAAAGCAACGTTCAATTTATTGGCTTCAGTGAAGATGAAATCATATGAACCTCCAATTGATAACAAAGAAGGCATTTCGTATGTTGCAGATCTATTTTCCAAACTTCCAATAAAACCAGTTGAAACATAGGAAACTTGTTGTGCCAAACCATCACCTCTATATTTCATTACAGGCCCAACGTTTTTCAATGCAATTCCAAATTTTATTTGATCTTGTTCTCCTGTTACGTATCGAATACCTGCATCTAACGCAATTCCTGTAGCTTTCATGTTAGAAATGTTTTCAGAAATTACTTTGAAATTAATACCCCCAGAGATAGATGAAGAAAATTCCTTCGCGTAAGCCACATTAAATATGTTTGCTCGAGGGGAAAAGAAACCAATATTTCCCTCCGGATTTGCAACAGTAGTGATTGGAATATCACCATAATTTAAGGATTGAACACTTACAGAAAACACACTTGATTCTGATATTCGTTGAGCAAAACCAGCACTATTTAAACTGATTCCCGCATTACCCATCCAATTTGAATAATTGAACTTAATTTGAGTTTTATCCGTAAAGGCTAATCCAGCAACATTGGTAAAAGTAGCTTCCAATCCGTTCATGTTAGCTACACCTGCATCACCAATTGCTGAACCCCTTGCCCATGGGTTAATTAACAAATGAGACGCACCAGCAGAACCAATCCTGTCTTCATTACCAGCAAATAAACTTGAGGATAATACAACACCTGCTGTTAGTAATCCTACTACTGTTTTATTCAATCTATTTTTCATTTCAATAGTGCTTTCTTAATTTAAATACCTTGTAAATCAACTTGTCGCATACCGCCAATAAACTTCAACACCCTTTCTCCAATACCTGGAATCTCAACATGTATTAAGTATACACCACTTGCCACGGGAATACTTTTGTTGTTTGTTAAATCCCAATCTTGAGAAGTGATTTCGCTATCCTTTTTAAATGTCCTAACTAATTTTCCATTTACGGTATAAATATTAATTGTACATATTTTAGGTAGATTAGTGATTTTTACACGTGTATCTAATCGGTTTCTTTCATACTCAGAGAATGCATAATAAGGATTAGGAACAACATTAATCATTTTCAAGGCTTCTGCCAATTGATCCTTATCTGCTGTTACAGTTGCAATATCATCCATACTCCATGAGTACATTGGTTTACCGCCATTCTCACCTGATCCTACAAAGTTCTTGTACTCTTTATTCACTCGAAGCTTGATTGTTACATCAGTTGACAACAACGATTGTGTTGGACGTAACAATGGATAAGAAACCCATGATAAACTACCATACAATTCTTTTTTGCTCTGCGTGTTA
>CAIUSK010000075.1 GCA_903901805.1 uncultured Flavobacteriales bacterium | reverse complement strand
TTGCTTTTTTATTTTTATTTAACGTATAAAAACTTATTCGCGCTAGTCTTGTTGTTATCTTTGGGTTCTCTATTTTAAAAATTATGGCAAATCGACTTGTTTTTATCTTTTTCCTAGCTCTTGCTTTCCCTTTTTTATCTCAAAAAGCATCTATTAGTGGCTATATTACTGACGCCAATAGTGGTGAGGCTCTAATTGGTGCCAAAGCATTTATTCCATTAACTAAACAAGGTGCTATAACGAATACATATGGATTTTATTCACTGACCCTACCCATAGGTAAGTATATCATTGAGTATCGCTATGCTTCTTTTTTAACAGTAACAAAGGAAATTGATTTAACGAAAGATGTTACTCTTAACATTGAATTAGGTTCCTCAGTAAATGATTTAAATGAGGTAGAAATCAACGCGAAAAAAGGGGAGAATGTAAATTCCGCCAAGCTTGGTCAAATGGAGCTTGAAATGGAACAAATAAAAACTTTACCCGCATTCATGGGAGAAGTAGATGTAATCAAAACAATTCAATTACTTCCTGGTGTATCCTCCGTATCAGAAGGTGGACAAGGTTTTTATGTTAGGGGAGGTGGTCCTGATCAAAATTTAGTATTAGTTGACGAGGCTGTGGTTTATAATGCTGCTCATCTATTCGGTTTTTTCTCCGTGTTTAATGCGGATGCCGTAAAAGGTGTTAACTTAATCAAAGGTGGAATGCCTGCGAATTATGGTGGAAGAATGTCTTCTGTGCTTGAGGTTAATATGAATGAGGGAAATAATAAGGAATTCAAGGTTAAAGGAGGGATTGGTGCAATTTCTTCAAGGATTACTGTTGAAGGACCCTTAAAAAAAGATAAAGGATCTTTCATCATTTCAGGACGACGAACATATATTGATGTTCTTATGAAGGCTGCTATTCCAGATACTTCTCCTTTTGCCGGGACCAGTTATTTCTTTTATGACTTCAACATAAAACTGAATTATAAAATAACAAAAAAAGATCGAATATTTTTAAGTGGATATTATGGGAAAGATGTATTTTCTTTCGGAAATAATTCTGATAATTTTAACGTAAAAATGCCTTGGGGTAATGGGATTGCTGCATTACGGTGGAATCATTTGTTCAATCCTAAACTATTTATGAATGTAACAACTACATTCACTGATTATATGTTTCAATTTGGATCAAGCCAAGATCAATTTCGTTTTTCCTTAAATTCTGGAGTTCGCGATCTTGGTGCTAAGGTTGATTTTTCATATTATCCAAATACAAAACACAAAATTAAATGGGGTGCCGATTATATTTTTCACACCTTCACTCCATCCAGTATTTCAGCCGAGTCTGATAGTGTTGTCTTTGATACGGGGCTTGCTCAAAAGTTGTATTCCCACGAATCTGCTGTTTATGTAATGGATGAATTTGATTTAAATGATGCTTGGAAATTTAATGTGGGCTTGCGTTATAGTACGTATCAGCAAGTAGGGCCATTTACACGTTTTATCAAGGGAGATATAGGAACACCAGATTCTACTATTGAGTATTCTAGGGGCGATTTAATAAAGTTTTATGGTGGATTTGAGCCGCGCTTTTCATTTCGTTGGATGTTGCCAGACAAAAGTTCTATCAAAGGAGGATATTCTTTCAATTATCAGTATGTGCATCTAACATCGTTGAGTGCAGTATCCTTACCTACAGATATTTGGTATCCAACAACAGATAAAGTAAAGCCACAAAGCGGTTGGCAAAGTTCGATTGGTTATTTCAAAAATTTCGATGACGACAAATGGGAGACTTCTATTGAAGCATATTATAAGGGAATGAATAATTTGATTGAATATAAAGAAGGTGCTCTACCAGGAGATAATGTGAATGATAATACGGACAATCTTTTAGTTTTTGGAAAAGGTTGGTCATATGGAGTTGAATTATTTATTAAACGATCTTTTGGCAAATTAACAGGTTGGGTGGGCTATACCTGGTCAAAAACAGAACGTAGCTTTGCTGATTTAAACGAGGGAAATCCATATCCTGCAAAATACGACAGGAGGCATGACTTAAGTATAGTTGCAACCTACAAATTAAACGAACGTTGGGTGTTCGGTGCAGCATTTATTTATGCCACAGGAAATACACTTACGTTACCAACCTCTTGGTATGTGCAAGAACAAAATTTACTCTTTAATTATGGTGCCCGTAATTCAACCCGAATGGCTCCATATCACCGATTAGATATTTCTGCAACTTGGTACGACAAACCAACAAAAACAAAAACGGATGCTGTAACTGGTGCCAAAATAGAGGTAAAAAAACGATTTAGACACAATTGGTCATTCTCAGTTTATAACGTTTACAATCGAGCAAATCCTTTCTTTTTATTCGTTGACAATGACGGTGATTTTTTATCGGGTGATTTTAAACTTACGGTGAAGCAAGTTACATTATTTCCCGTTATTCCTAGTGTTACGTGGAATTTTGAATTTTAATAGTTTTAGTATGAAATTGATTTTATTTAGTAGTTTTTTTGCAATTTTCTGTCTTTTTGTAGCCTGTACCAAGGAAGTTAAAATAGAGATACCAGGGTATAAAAAACAATTGGTGGTTGATGGGAATATTGAAACAGGGGCGCCCGCAATTGTATTATTATCATCAACAAATGATATTTATTCACCAACCAATCTAGATGCATATATCAATGGATTTATTTCAGGAGCAACGGTGATTGTTTCAGATGGAACAATAACAGATACCTTATTAGAAATATGTTCAGATAACTTACCTCCGGGAACAGAGGAAATTGCAGCAGCATTTTTTGGTATTCCAGTTGAGCAACTTATTAATTTGCATTTGTGTGCTTACATTTCAAATCAAATTATTGGGGAAGTAGGAAAAACATATTCTATGAAAGTGGTTCATGAAGGAAAAGAATATAACGCTCAAACTACCATTCTTTCACCAACTTCTTTTGACGAATCGTATTGGAAACCAGAACCTGGTTTACCTGAACATGGTTTTGCTTGGATGAAATTATCAGATTCGCCACAATCCGGCGATGCCTATAAATGGGAGGTCAAACGAATTTCTGATATTGGATTCACTAAACCATTTGGACCATTTTTTAATGATCGTTTCTTTAATGGATTAACATTTGAGTTTGCTTACGAAAACCCAATGAGTTTTAATGACCCTTCAGTTCCTGATCAATACAAGGGATATTATAAAATGGGAGATACAATTGTTCTAAAATTATCTAAATTAGGTAATGCAGAGTTTCAATTTTTTGAGAAAAAGTATAATCAGATTTTTTCAGCAGGTAATCCATTTTCTACCCCAGTGAATGTTCCTTCAAATATCAGTGGTGGAGCATTAGGTGTTTGGTCTGGATTTTCACCTAGTTATGACACCTTGATTTGTATCCCTTAAAATTGTTAGTGTCAACGATTTCCATCAATGGATAATAACTTCAAAAGTATTTTAGAAAAGTTAATTATTTAACAAACGAGGTAATTCGAAAGATATTGAGGTGACTTGATTTGATGATTGGATAGTGAGCTTCCCATTGTGATCGGTTGTGATTTTTTTGATGAGGCTCAATTTACTTAATATATTCTTATTTGATGGATCAATAATGGGAGTTACGTCCATTAAATTTTCAAGGTATTCAGGATTTATTTCTTCTCCATTATAACTAAATTCAACAAGAATACTTGTTTCGTTTTCTAACGCTTTAATATGGATGTATTTTTCACTATCGACATTTTCAAAACTATAATTAGCTAACAAAAATGTGTTTTTCCAAAGTTGAAATAAATTAATTTCGCTACCGAGTAATTCGATATCTTTTGCTACATCGATATTTATCGGAATAGTTTCAAAATTGTATTTGTAAACCGATAAAACGGAGTGAATATTATCGAGCAGATTAATCTTTGTAATTTCTAACGCTTTAGATCCTTTTGCAATATTCGTTAGTTCTTTCACTATTAAAGCAGCACTATTGCTTGTTTCAATAATTGTTTTAGATAAAGAAAGTGTTTTTTGTAAGAAGAAAATATTGTTCAAAATATCAAGTTGTTTTCCTGAATTTAGAATAAATTCGATTTCTGAAGTATCATTCATACTGAACTTAGCATTCACGAAACCATGTGCTAATTCAGATAGACTAGTTGGGTCGATGTTTTTAGTTAGTAATAAATCTGAAAAATCTATCAAATCTCTTCGTTTTTGTCTTCCTGAAGTAAAAGGAATATTTGATTTGTTTTGAGCAATTTGAATAATAAAATCTAATATCTCTTTTGAGTAACTTCCATTTTCGATACTTTGAAATAGGCTAATGATAGTGTTATTTACTTCAATAGCGCCATTTTTTATAATACCAAAAGGCGTATTTAACTCGTGTGAAATGGATGATGCTAATTCTGCCAATAATGACAGTTTTTCATGCTCAAGGTATTTATGGGTTAATTCAGTTATCTTTTTGGTTTGTGTATCTACTTCTTGCTCCAGCTTTTGATTAATTTCAAAAAGTTCCTTTTGTAGTAATTCTTTTTGAATTTGCTCCTTTAATTTATCAACTCGGTTTGCCAGAAGTGGAGCGATGGTCATTAAAAAACGGATGTGATTTTCATCAAAAAAATCAGCTTCATGATGTCCACAATTGATAACACCCATTAGTTCTCCTGCAATTTTTAAAGGGATAGAAAGTTGTGATTTTATTTCCTTCGAAGTGATGAATTCAGCAGTGTCGGACGTTAATAAATAATTCGCGCTTTTCATATTGTTTAATGAATCAAGTTTGGAATAGGTTTCCGCTTGTTGATTAACAATCTGAACAAGTTCATCACTGTTGTTTTCCTTTAAATAAATAGTTGTGGTATAAAATTTAAGTTCTTCAATACACATTCTAACTAATTCAAACAACAATTCACGATAGTCATTCTTCGATAATATAAATTGTGAGAAGTGATTAATACGCGTTTCTATTTCAAGATCCATTAATCGTTTCTTCTCCGCTTTCTTGTAGTGTGATACGTTACCAATGAATGCGATTCCTTGATAGGAGTTTTCAATTTTTGTCCGGGTAAAAGCAACTTGAAAATATTCTGTTGCCGTTTCGTCAGTCATTTCAAACTTGAGGGATTCAAAATCATCAATTTTTACATTGAACAGCTTATCAATGACCGCTTTGAGTTTTGTTCCATCTTCGAAATATAACAAATCCGTTAAAGTGTAATTTTTTAGGTCGTTTGGTTTGAAGAAAAAATCACTTGTTTTTTTATTGTGTTGAATTATTTTACCTTGCTCATCAAATATGATAACAGCATCAATTGCATTTTCAATTATTAAGCGGTTGTTATTTTCTTTCGTTTGTAGTTCAAGAAAAGTTCTTTCCAACTCTGAAGTTCGTTCAGCTACTAGTTTTTCGAGTTGTGTAATTTCATACCTTAAATGAACAGTTTCAAATTCTTTTGTATGCTTTTCAATGATTAGAATTTTTTCAAGTGCTTTGTTCTTTTTTATGGCCCAAAGCGCCGTTGGCAAATCTCCTGTTTTTTCTAAAATTTCAGAGTACAATTGATAGATTTCAATTTCGATGTTTATCGACGATTTTAAAATTGAGTTTTCTTGATCTTTATCGGTAAAGAAAATAAGGTCTCCCTGTTCTTTCTGAGCATTATCAAATAAATCAATCGCTTTTTTTAGTGCAAAAATGGCATCTGTATCTTTATCTTGTTTAATATAAACTTTGGACAAGAGTAGTAATGCAGTAGCTTCAATGGCAAAAGATTTTATTCGGCGTGCATTTTCTAGACTTCGATTAAAATTTTCTATTGCTTTACTAAGTTGATTTTGTAAAAAATGAACTTCTCCTATATTACAATACACTACGGCGAACATAAAATAATTCGTCGGTTGAATCAGCGCAATACACTCTTCAAAAGACTGAAGCGCATCTTTATAATTTGCCAGTTGTATAAAATTATCGCCTGTATTATTTAAGGAACGAATCAATCCTTCTGAATCGTTTATTTCATGCGAATATGCCCGGCTTTTTAAATTCGAGATTAAACGATTTTCTTGTTCATTTAAATGGTCATAAATAAAACCAAGTGTATTGTATACATGAGCTAGATTTTTTTTATCGTCCAACTTTTCGAATTGAACAATAGCATCTTTAGCAAATTCATATCCTTCTTGTAGAAAACCCAAAGATTGCGAGGAGAAAGCAAGGTTCCTAAGTGCTTCTGCAGTTCCTTTTTGATAATCCAGAATAGCACATTGAGCCAGTATTAACTTGGCTTCTT
>CAIUSK010000074.1 GCA_903901805.1 uncultured Flavobacteriales bacterium | reverse complement strand
TATTCATCAGAAAGAAATACTCGTGCCAAATCACTAGAAGCTGAAATTAAAAAGACAACTGAATTGATTGAGAATGCTGACGAAAGAATATTGAATAAGGATATAGGTATTGAAACATACAATAGAATGAATGACAAGTACCAAACACAATTACGGGGTTTAAAAGCTGAACAATCAGAGTTAAAAACAGAAAAGAATCCAATTGAACAATACGTAGATGGTGGTTTAGCTTTACTTTCAAACTTAATAACCATTTATAAAAAAAGTGATTATGAAAGAAAAAGAGCTTTAATTGGTTCGATTTTTTCTGGAAAACTTATAGTTTCCAAAACAGAATGTCGAACCACAGAAACGAACAAGGTGATTGAGCTTTTAACTAGGAATAACGGGCAATTAGAAGACATAAAAAAAGGGACAAACTCAGAAAATTCTGGTTTGTCCCCTTCAGTACTCGGGGCGGGACTTGAACCCGCACGCCCAAAAGAGCACAGGATTTTAAGTCCGGCGTGTCTACCAATTCCACCACCCGAGCGAGTGTGTTGAGCGAGAGAAAGGATTAATATAAAGACCCTTACTCTTCTCTCTGAGCGGGAGACGGGATTCGAACCCGCGACCCCGACCTTGGCAAGGTCGTGCTCTACCAACTGAGCTACTCTCGCTTATTATTTCAATTTTATTGTTTCTCGTTTAAAACAAGTTGTTTCTTTCGAATCGGGGGACAAATATATAAAAAATCTTTTTCATGACAAACAATACTAGTGTTTATTGCATAAAAACATACATAATAACATTTGCTCCCATTTTTAATGCTTGCTGTCTCTTTTCAGTGGGGTCATTATGAACGGATTGATCTTCCCATCCATCTCCTAAATCTGTTTGATGCGTGTACAAACATAAAACCCTACCTTTATCAATTATTGCAAAAGCCTGAGCACGTTTACCGTCGTGTTCATGTATTTTAGGCAACCCATCAAATTCATATTTCTGATGAAAGATACCATGATCTGGAGGTAATTCAATTAATTCCTTATCCGGAAATATTTTTTTTATTTCTGAACGAATATATTGATCCATACCATAATTATCGTCAATATGAAGAAAGCCACCAGATTGCATGTAAAGCCTTAAATTTTCGGCTTCAGCCTTGTTAAATACGACATTTCCATGACCAGTCATATGAACAAATGGATACATAAAAATATCTTTGCTACCTGCCTCAACATACGGAACATCCTTTGAAATAGTTGTTCCAAAAGTTTGATTACAATAAGTGATTAAATTTGGCAATGAGGTAGGATTGGCATAATAATCTCCTCCGCCATTGTATTTTAATACGGCTAGTTTATAAGTTCCTTGTGCTTGAATAGATCCAGCACTGAGAATAAGAAAGTATAAAAAAGTTCTTAATTTCATTTTACCAAATTCGAGCTAATTTTTTCCCTACGTTCCTCATTTTATCGCCTTCCTTCACGTTAAAGGCTTCAAAAAATTCTGGGCAATTCATTAGTGGTCCATTTACACGATACATTCCTGGTGAATGTGAATCATTCGCAATTCGATTTTTCATTTCAGCATCAGTATATTTAATTTTCCATAGTTGTGCGTATGAAATAAAGAATCGTTGTTCAGGGCTAAAACCATCTCGTTTAACACCATTTCTGCACTCGTCAGTAAGCTTGTAAGCATAAAAAGCCATTGTAAGCCCACCTAAATCGGCGATATTTTCTCCCATTGTTAGGTCAGGATTAACACAATGTCCTTCAATTGGACAAAATCCAGAAAATGTCTCACCAAGCATTTTTGTTTTTTCCTCAAAGAGTTTGCGATCACCTTCTGTCCACCAGTTTCTAAAGGAACCATCTGCAGCAAATTTAGACCCCATATCGTCAAAGCCATGCGTAAATTCATGTCCAATTACCATTCCTATTCTGCCATAATTGACAGCATCTTCCGTGTTCTCATCAAAAAATGGCGATTGCATAATTCCAGCAGGAAAAGCAATTTCATTTAATAAAGGGTGATAATAGGCATTTACCATGTGTGCAGGCATTCCCCATTTTTCTTTGTCAATGGGTTTGTTGAGTTGAGACAAATTCTTGCGCATCGAAAAGCGATTCATTTCTCGAACATTTTCTACATAAGTTCCTTTTGAAAAATTCAACGATGAATAATCTTCCCATTTGGAGGGGAAACCTAATTTTCTGCCAATCGAACCTAACTTAATTAAGGCTTGTTTTTTCGTCACATCAGACATCCAATCTAAATTTCCAATGCGTTGTTTGAATACCAGAAGTAAATTATCTACCATAACATTCACACGATCTTGAGCTTTTTTAGAAAAGTGTTTTTCTACAAATGCTTTGCCTAAAAGTTCCCCGATTTCAATTCGTGTTAATTCATCAATACACGATTCATTTAATGGTTTACGGACTTTTTTCCCCGAGAGGGTTCGACCATAAAAATCAAATTTTAATTCAACAAAATCTTCACCTAAATGTCCAATGTACGAATTCATAACATTCCATGAAAGATAAATTTTCCATGTGTTGAGTTCTTCTTGACGGTATAAATTTGATATTGTTTCAGCAAACTTAGTTGTTCCAACTATTAAAGTATCAAGTTCATTAAGTTCGAGTTTTTCAAAGTAATTTCCAATTTGAAAATCACCAAAAAGTTGGAATGTTTCTACAATACTCAAAGGGTTGTACGTGGTTTCTGGTATGCGAAGTTCTGAGGGAGTTAACATTGATTTTGCTAAAATTGTCTCGAATTTTACTATTATTTCAGCATTTTTAGCAGCTTCGTTTAAAGGATATCCAAATTTTATAAATACATTTTTTACATATTCTTTGTATGCACTAAGTATTGTTTTTTTATTTTCTTGAAGGTAATATTCACAATTCGGCAAGCCTAAACCTCCTTGACTTAAATAAGCAACATTACGTTCGACATTTTTTAAATCTTGGTCGATCCCGAAATTAAACAGGGAATTAATTCCATTTAGGTGTTGTACAGCGATTATTGTCGGTAATTCTTCGGTTGAAGTTAGGGACTGAACCAAATCTAAATCAGATTTAATTACTTCAGTACCTAATTTATTTCGAGTAGCCATATCCATGTATGACTGGTAATAATCTCCCAGTAACTGGTTTTGAGATCCTTTTTCTCCAGTGTTTTTTTGCGCTGATTTTAGTAGTTCAGTTAATTTGGACTTATTGTTTTGTTCCAGCTCGTTAAAACTACCCCAACGAGATTCCGAATCAGGAATCTTATTTTTTTCAATCCACTTTCCATTAGCATACATGAAGAAATCTTCTGTTGGCTTAACTTTATTATTTAAATAAGATTTATCAAATGTAGTTAGAGTTGTCTGACTCATTATTATTCCTCCGGTCATGAGGAAAATAGTTGCGATTATTAGTTGTTTTTTCATTCTTGGTTTATCTTGGGTTAAATAACATTTCA
The DNA here is from genome assembly GCA_903901805.1 of uncultured Flavobacteriales bacterium. Lineage (GTDB taxonomy): Bacteria > Bacteroidota > Bacteroidia > Flavobacteriales_D > Crocinitomicaceae > UBA952. The sequence goes on along the minus strand of CAIUSK010000074.1, from coordinate 5,656 downwards.
ACATGTGGAATTTCATCTTCAAGATATTCTTTTCCCGTTGAAATAAAGTGGTGCTTATTATAATAAGATTCTAAATGTTTTTGCGCAGAAATTCGAATGGGTGATAAACCAAATTCATCTTTGCAAAAATTCATACATTCATTCATTAACACATGTCCAATTCCTTGCCCACGTGTGTTTTCGTCGGTTACAACTCTGCCAATTGAAACTTCAGGATACGAAAGCCCTGCCGGTAAAATTCGTGCTGTTGCAATAATATTCCCTAGTCCGTCCCGACAAAGTGCATGATAACTTTTTTTGTCTTTACCATCTAAGTCGAGGTAAGCACAATTTTGTTCTACAACGAATGCCTTTAAACGAATGGCAATGATATCATGAAACTCATTCAATGACAGTTCAGTAAAGTATTTAAATTGCCAATAATAATTCATAATATGATTGATTTTGGGTACTAATTTACGAAAAATCGCATGTTATTTTGGTAAAAAAATTCAAAATCTCTAAGTTGTTATTGTATAATTAGAAAGAAATCGACTATATTTGCACCTGATAAATGGAGGTTGTAGCTCAGCTGGTTAGAGCGCCTGATTGTGGTTCCGGAGGTCGCGGGTTCGAACCCCGTCTTCCTCCCTAAATATCATGAAGCTGTCTTAATAAGGCAGCTTTTTTTTATTCCTCCTTGTAAAAGATGATAAAATAGCCACCATTATCTTCTGTTAAAACAGAAACTCGAGAGGCTCCGTTAGACCCTGGTTTTGCATTAATTGACCAGGAATTTTCATCAACTAATGTATATTTTGAGTTGTATTCGGCGATAAATTTATCTAGGGTTTCTTCATCATTCGGAATTATACAAGAAGAGATGCAAAAATCATTTACAAAATAATGAATTACTTCCCCGAAACTTGCAGTTCTACTTAGATAGTAAGTACCATCCTCAGACAAACCATCCATAAATTCATAATTTTTTGCGATGTAGTCGTTTATCACCTGATCTTTTGTAAAACCAGTTTTATCCTGTGCTGTGAAAACAAATGTTGTACAAATTAGAACTAGTGTACAGAGAGCTTTGATTAATTTCATGAACTTATTTTAAGTGAATTTAATAATTCTTTAGTTTGTTTCCAAATCTTTTATTCGATATATACGCGATGCACTCGTTTTGAAATACTTGTCATCAGTTCATATGGTATCGTTTGCATTTTTTCCGCTAAAGCCTCAATGGACTGATTTTTACCAATGATTTCAACGCATGCTCCTTCCTCAACTTTTAATCGCTGAATGTCAACCATTATCATATCCATACAAACTCTTCCAACCGTAGGGCAAAAGAGATTATTAATATAAACTCCCCCTTTTCCATTACCCAAACTTCGTTTAAATCCATCGGCATATCCCACTGGAATTATTGCAATTGTTGTGGCTTTTGTTGCCTTAAATGTGCGTGAATATCCCACACTTTCTCCTACTTTAACGGACTTAATTTGAGAAATAGAGCTCTCCCAACGTAAAGCGGACCTCATTATTTTTTGAATATTGATATTACCAGAAATACCATACATGCCAATACCAATACGAACCATATCCATTTGTAGCTCAGGGAAATTAAAAATGGCTTCTGAATTAGCTAAATGCCTAATAAACGAAGTGCCTAACTCATCAGCTAACTTTTTGCAAATGTTATTAAATGTAGCAGCTTGTAGTAGCGTGAAACGGCTGTCACGTAAATTATCTGCATCTGCCAAGTGTGAATAAACCCCGGCAACGCGAATTTCCGGTTGAGACTTAATTACATTAATTAATTCTGAAAGGTTTTCTGGTTCAAAGCCAAGGCGCCTCATTCCTGTGTCAAATTTTATATGAACTGGGAAATTACTTTGTTTATTGAAAATCAATTCTTTAATGAAAACATCTAATTGATTAAATGAATAAATCGCTGGTTCTAATTGATATTGAATGCATAAATCGAAGGATTCTTCCTCTGGATTCATGACTAGAATCGGAATTTTTATACCATTTTTCCGTAATTCAACCCCTTCGTCTACATAAGCAACCCCCAAGTAATCAACCCCTTGTTGTTCTAGAAATGAAGCCATTTTCTCGAGCCCTGATCCATAGGATTGGGCTTTTACCATGGCTAATATTTTCGTTTTTTGTTTTAGCTTTTTACGAACTAATCCAAGATTGTGTCTGATTGCTGATAAATCAATTTCAACAAATGTTTTGTGGCGCTTTAAGCGAAATTTCTGAGCCACTTTTTCCATGTTCGAATTGCGTGTTCCTTTTATTAGAATGACCGCATTTTCATAGGAATAAGAAACATCCGCTATATTATCTATTAATAGAACTTCATCAGGTTTAAATCGTTCAATTATTGCCGTTACGTCCTTTCTTCGATTCTCATTTTCTGTATCCAATCCAACCAATACGATACGTTTCTTTTTTTTAGCAATCAACTTTTGATATTCTAAGGAATATTCAAGTGCATCAATATCTAGGTTGTAGGTATCATTGATAATGATTGATTGATTAATGCCTTCAAAGGTTTCCAATCGCAATGCTAATTGTGGAGTCGTAGGAATTTGTTGACTAATTTTTTTAACATTTACCCCTAATTTCAATGCGACCTGAATGGCCAGTTTGATATTGTTTAGGGATGCTATATCGTTATATGGAAATTCACTTAAAATATCATTATATGCATCCGGTGCAACAACAGTTCCATGAATTTGAGTTAGTGTTTCAGTAGGAAGTTTTGTTCCAACTCCAACAATAGTTTCAGTATCACCTTTGAAAAGGCTCATTTTTTCTTGGTGCAATTCGCTAATTGAGGCAAAGTTTTCACTGTGTGCTCTACCTAAAGTGGTTAAAACACCCAGATTTGGTTGAATCATCTCAGTCAAAACGTGCATTTCATTTGGTTCAGAAATACCTGCTTCGATAAGAGCAATGTCATACGTTTCGTTTAATTCCAATAAGGATAATGCAACCCCTAATTGTGAATTATAGCTTTTTGGACTTCGAATTACTCGTTTTTCCTGTTTTATCAAATGATAAATCCATTCTTTTACGGTTGTTTTTCCAGAGCTTCCTGTAATCGCAACAACGGGATAATCAAATTTTTCACGATGCTTTTTTGCTAGTTCCTGCAATGCACCTAGTGTGTTATTCACCTCCAAAATAAATGCATCTGGATAAAAAGTCGGATCAATTTTTTGATCAACAACAAATATTCTGACACCTAAATCGTAAGCTGCATCAATAAAATGGTGTCCGTCACGAAAGGATCCTCTTAGGGCAAAAAAAGCAGTGTTTTTTACTTCTGTAATTTTTCGGGAATCATAGCAAACACGGTTAACCAGCGGTGTTTTTTTATTTGATAGCTCTGGGGAGGCACCCCCACAGTGCAAGCAAAAATCAGTGTATGTTAGGCCTAACTTCAATGTGCAATTTTGTTGAAACACGAACGGCAAAGAGGCTCGTACTTTTCAACAGCTCCAACCAAAACTTGTTCTTTTTCTTCCGCCGTTCGATGTGAATACTGTGCTAAGTTACCACAAGAAACGCAAATGGCATGTACTTTTGTTACATATTCTGCAATCGATAAAAGTTGCGGCATCGGACCAAAGGGATTTCCCAAGTAATCCATATCTAATCCGGCAATTATTACCCGAACACCTTTTTTTGCTAGTTCATTACAAATACCGATAATTTCCGCATCAAAAAACTGGGCTTCGTCAATCGCAACAACACGTTCGTTTTTCCAATGATTCCATATTTCTTCTGATGAATTTACAAGTGTAGCTTGCAAAGCATTTCCTTGATGACTAACAACACTATCTTCGCTGTATCGATTGTCTATGGAAGGTTTGAAAAGCAGTAATTTCTGATTGGCAAACTGGGCTCTTTTAATTCTTCGAATTAGTTCTTCAGTTTTCCCGGAAAACATTGATCCACAAATTACTTCAATCCATCCGTGCTGTCTACCCTCGGTAGGAAATTGTTCTAAAAACATGTTTTACTAGTTGTTAACATTGATTGTGTAAGAAATTTCAAAAAAAATAGATTACACTCGGTGTTTCTTTTTTACTTTTGAAGGTTAAATGTCGAAATTTCGTTTCGTTCAACAAGCGAAGCGTTAGCAACTTTGGCGAAATGTTGAAAAAATAACATACCTATGAAATCAAAAGTAAATGAATTAGTTGAAGGAGTTACAAAAATCGAGAATGGAACAATCTCATTAACTGAATTAGAAATCACCGTTGATGTTGCTCGCGATTTATATGAAAAACTTGTGATTATTCGCCATAAAGTATATGAGCAATCGATTCTAGAAAAACCTTCGTATGATTTTAGTTTGATGGATGAGGTAGAAGATTCGTCCGAAATGATTTCAGAAACACCATCAATTGGTGAAGAAAATACGATTGTTGAAATGGAACTAAACGAGCCAGAAACGGAAACGTTATCTTCAAATACGATTTATTTTTCTGAAAATCAAGCACCGATAGAGGAATCATTATTTGACTCTGCGCCATCAGATGTTGAGCCACATGCATATTCAATCGAAAATGAAAGTGAATTTGTTTCTCCGGAAGTAAATTCCGAAATAAATAGTACTGATTCAGTTGAACATTCTGAAGAAGAAGAAATTGTTGTTGAACAGTTAGTAGAAGATACAATTGTTGATGAGTATTCCTTTGAAAATCCTGCCGAATTAATTGAAGAAAATAGCTCATCTCAAACACCTTCAGACTGGCTAGTAAAATTGAAAGCAATGGAAGACCAAGCTTCTGCTGATTTTGCGATGTCAAAATTAGATACGTTGATCGGTTCATTTGGTCTGAACGAACGACTTCAATTTATTAATGAACTTTTTGATGGTTCGAGTGAAGCGTTCTCAGAAGCAGTAAAACTTCTTGATGCCCGAACAGGAATGGATTCAGCCAGAGAAAAAATTGCAGAATTTGCTGAGGCAAATAACTGGAATGATGCGGATGCCGAGACGGTTGGTGATTTTGTTGCTAAAATTAAAAGAAGGTATGCATAAAAGCTGTTTGATCGTTTTCTTAGCGATTTATAGCTTTTCCTTTTCTCAACAAATCGATTTTAGGAAGTTTACTGAAGAACTTTGCTCGCCACAATTCCATGGTAGGGGTTATGTTAATCAAGGAGATTCCATCGCAAGTAACTATATTTCAGCGGCTTTTAAAGATGTTGGATTAGTGCCTTTATCCAATTCCAACGATTCATTTTTTCAGTCGTTTTCTTTTCCTGTCAATACTTTTCCGGGTGATATGGTTGTTAAAATTGATTCAACACAATTAATACCTGGAATTCATTTCTTGATAGATCCAGCGAGTGCGGGATATTCAGGTGATCTTGAATTAAAATTTGTTTCCATAGTGGATCTCTATAATCAGCGAATTGATGCAAGTAAATGGCCTTCGAACCGCGCATTAATTACGCGAAGCTTTGGTTTTGGCGGAGACACAATTCCTAAAGTGAAACAATGCTTGCAAAAATTAGCGAATCAGATTCCAATAGTGGAAATCGTGAATTCAAAGTTAACATGGTCGGTTTCAACGAGTAAACTTAATTTCCCGTACATACAAGTTCAAGATTCTGTCATAGGCACCTTTCCTGAGCTGTTATC
>CAIUSK010000073.1 GCA_903901805.1 uncultured Flavobacteriales bacterium | reverse complement strand
ATTTCGAAAACCTAAATCAACCAAATAGTATTTTTCTTGTGTTGCTAAATGTTGTTTTCCTTTGACATCATAGCGATTAACTTTGTAGAAAAGGTACGACTCAACCAATGTCTCGATGTATTTGGAAACAGTTTTGTTATCAATTTTCTTCTTATTCGCCGTTAACACCTTGGCGATATTTCCGGCTGATATAGTAGATCCAACAGAATCTATAAGAAAGTTCACAACCTCTTGATAAGACTCTTCTCCATAAATGGTATATCTTATAGAAATGTCATTCTCGTAGATATTTCTAAAAACAGTTTGCAAATATTCCGTTGCGAAAAAATTTCCTTCTGCTGATAATCTAACCGCCTCAGGGAAACCACCTGTTTGAATGTATTCTGCAAAAGCACGGTCTGGGTTCGTGTGTTTTTCTGTAAATTCTAGGTATTCGGAAAAAGAAAAAGGAAGTACATTTATTTCAAATGCCCTGCCTGTTAATAATGTTGCCAATTCACTAGAAAGTAGAAAAGCATTGGACCCCGTAACATACAAATCTATATTAGGATGAACATACAACCCCTCCAACAGTTTTTCAAATTCCTGAACGTTCTGAACTTCATCGATGAATACATAATTTGTTTCTTTAGGATTTAGATTTTCAAGAATATAATCATAAATTTCTTTCCAGTTTTTCTCAGCTAAAAAACGAAACTCGGGCATATCCATGTTGATTACTAAAATGGAGACATTGGCATTCTCATTGCGCAACAAATCTTGAAATTGGATCATCAAAGTTGACTTTCCACATCTTCTAACGCCAGTTGCTACCTTGATGAAATTCTTATCTTTGAGAACAGATAGTTTATCTAAATAACGCTTTCGAACAATTGTTTTCATAAAACAAAGTTAACAAAATTCCTAAAACTTATTAATATGATGTCCTTTTAGGAATTTTAAACCATTGGAATTATCAAAATACGTATCTCGAGTTTACGGCATAAAAAAACCTGAGCCAAATGACTCAGGTAAGCCTTGTAGAGAGGAGTATCGAATTATCGAACCTTGACGATATCTATGATATGTCTAGACAATGCCTGATACGCGGCGGATTGGAACAAATTGCATCTATTTATTAACCCAAAAGAAAAAGTTAAACGAGGTTGTTAATTTCAATCCAAAATTCATCAGTCAAATAAAACACCGTATCGATGAAATAAAGAAGACCATCCTTTGTTAACACATTTTCATCGTGAAGATCTTCAAGGATCAATCCTAATTCTTGATTGTAATAGTCGTTATTTCTGGTGTTTGAGAACCCATTTTTAAGTAGGAATTCTTTAATTTGTTCGAGATTCGTTGTCGAAGTTACCTCAACAAAGGGTTGTTCAACTACAGCAAATAAATTGTCATTTTCAGTATGAAAGCCGATTAACTGATAGGCCGTATCTTCAAAAAAAGTATTGTGCAAGAGTAAGTTATGAAAATAATCTTCCCAAGAAGTATAATAAATAGAATCATTTAATTTGATTACAGATTTTTGGTCATGTAAATAAACCTTCTGTTCTGCACCTTCACTAACATATTGATTGAAATCAATATGGTTAACCCAAAATCGATTTTTAGAGATATACGACTCTAATTTCTGCTTTTCTTGCTCTTTGTAGAGCTTTGATCCTTTAGACGTTGTGCTTGTTCTCTGGCTTTCTCTAATGTAGTTGGCAATTGTTTGGATAATTTTTCCATGCCTAACTTCGCTCTTTCCTGAAATGACTGCATAAAGGTGATTTTTTAATGAATTTGACATTCAATCAAAGTTACGAAAAAAGTTGGAAAAGTAACAGATTCAGTTTTCAGTATTACAAAAACTGAGTCATCCGCCACTGTTGACGACTTTTCTTTTCAGTAGCGAGGATACGAATATCCTGACGCTCACTTCTTTCGGTCAGGATGGACGTAATTGGGGGCATAACAAGGAAAAGCTCAGACCGCTTCGCGTTCCTACTTTTTAGATTCCCATCCGCTTTTGAAAGTAAACTTTCAGCGCTT
>CAIUSK010000072.1 GCA_903901805.1 uncultured Flavobacteriales bacterium | reverse complement strand
TTATATACTTATGTTGATTTTTCTTTTACCACAACTACTTTAACAGAATTAACGAGTTCGTTTTTGCCTGAAAATGGTTACCAACTACATACTAATTTTAAAATAGATACACAGGGAGAATCAATTATGTTGTTAAATCCTGATGAATTGGTGATCAGTCAATTATCTGTTCAGTCTCCCGTTCGAGATATTTCAATTGGTCGCTTTACGGATGGAACAGATGTTTTAAAATGGTTAACTCCCACACCTGACGCAACAAATAATTCAGCTACAACATATACGGACACCTTAATTTCACCCGTATTTTCATTTCCAAGTGGAGTATATGCTTCTAGTTTTGGTGTTACTATCACTAATCCTAATGCACCCTCAACGACTAAATTAGTTTATACACTCGACGGGTCAACGCCAAACTTCAATTCAACAGCGTATACTTCCCCGATTACTGTAAATACGACAACGGTTTTGCGCGCAAAAGTGTATCCCCTAACAACTGATTTGGAATTATTGCCGAGCGATAACACTGTTGCAACCTATTTATTTAATGTAAGCCACACGACCCCAATCATTTTAGTTACAACAGATGAAACAAATCTGTACGGCGCAAATGGTATTTTTGATAATTATAATTCTGATTGGCTGAAACCAGCTCATGCAGCGTATCTTTCAGAAGAAAATGGTCATCCTTTAGCGTTTGAAACCAATACGGCAATTCGTCCAGAGGGAGGAGCAGGAGGAAGTAGGTCACATCCCCAGCATTCATTTCGATTGTCTTTCGCTCACTCAGCTTTAGGAGAAAAACCGATTCAGTATCCAATTATTCCAGATCGCGCAAACAGAAATACGTATAGTGATATTTACTTAAGAAATGGTAGTAATCAGTACCTCACACTTCCTTATAAAGATGCATCCCAGGTGCGCATGATGAGCGAGGGAACAAAAAATTACTATTCTTCATATAGACCAGCCACTGTTTATATAAATGGACAATATTTTGGATTATATGAGTTGCGCGAAAAATTCAATAAGGAGTATTTTGAAATTCACGACGGAGCAGACCCCGATTCTATCGAGTTACTTTCGCTAAGCTACTTTTATAATCTCGTATTAAGAGCAGTTGAAGGCAATGTAGAAAATTTTTGGAGTTCCTATGATTCTTTTCTTTCATTAAATCCGACAGATGCCAACTATTTTACTCAAGCAGATAATTACTTTGATTTGAAACATTATACAGATTATATCATTGGAGAATCTTGGATGGGAAATGTGGATTGGCCAGGAAATAATATTAAAATTTATCGATCGGACAAGACTCAAAATAGATGGCGTTTTGGTTTAATTGACCTAGAATTATCTATGCAGCCCAATGGTTGGACTAGTTGTACCGATAATCACATTCGATATATGTTGGACAGGGATCCAAACATCCCTTATATCAATATTTGGTTAAGAAGTATTACCAATGAAACGTATCGAAATTACTTCATTAATCGCTTTGCGGATCAAATGAATACAAGTTATAAAAACGATAAGCTTCAAGCATTTGAACAAGCCTTTTTTAATGGAATGCTTCCTGAAATGCCATTGGAATATGCTCGTTGGGGAGACCCAAATAATATTCAAGGTCAAATGGATGGATTTATTCAAAATCACTTAACCTTTAAAAATGAATTAGCGTGTCGGAACAATGTTGTTCGTTCCAATCTAGTTTCTGAATTTAACTTGGAAAAGCAAATAAGTTTGCAACTTTCAGTCTTGCCGGACACATCTGGAAGTATTAGTTTGAATACTATTCAGCCAGAAGTATATCCCTGGACGGGTATTTATTTTGATGGGGTTCCGGTTACAATGAATGCGATACCAAAAGCAGGATTTTTGTTTTCTCATTGGGAACCGAATGAATATATAACCGATACGTTAAATCCATTATTTGAAGGAAATGTTTCAGAAAACACTTTATTTAAAGCATATTTTAACGAACTTCCTCCTCCGGTTGATGGCCCTGAAATACATTTTTCACTTTATCCTAATCCGGCGAGTAATCAATTAATACTTTCTCACGACAACAAAACGCAAGCAGAAGGATGTCTTTTTGAAATTTATGATTTAAATGGACGAATTCTATACCAAGCGCCCGTAGATTTTACTTCAACCACCACGTCAATTGATCTTTCTAAATTGCGTGCATCCCTCTATTTTTTGAAGATTAAAAAAAATAGCGCAATATTAGATGTAATTCGCTTTATCAAAAATTAATCACGCTTTTTGTAAATAGGAACAGTTGAGCACGGCTCACCAAACATCAATGATTTTACTACCGGAATCAAATATCGAGTAAGTTCCAGCATCGCATATTCAGGAAAAGGAATGTCAGAACATCCTTTCACAATAACCTTCTTATCCCGAAAATCTTCAAGATTAGTTTTGGTGATTTCAAGCGTTATTAATTGTTTGGTTAGTTCTTCTTTGCTCGTGTTTGAATAAGTATAAGCATAGCCGCTGAGCGCTGAACCAACAAGCATATATGCCCATGCGGGAATAATTGCATCCGTTGAGCAAATGATAAGAACAGCCTTATTTTTAAATATCGACCAATCTTTTTCTTTAATCCACCCCCTAAAATCTTTTTCTTTCAAAACAAGCCCCTCCCATAATTGCTCTGATAAGTCAATTATAATAATTTCATGCTTTGGTGTATAAATGGCTAAATCCAATGAAACTAGTCCGCTTTGTTGAATTTTATTGATAATTTCTTCCATAATTTTTCTGTAGGTAAAAATAAGAGTTATTACTCCTAATTCATCTTCACGGGTGAAAATTTTACATAAGAAATATTTTTTATTTAACACTTTTTCAAAAACCAGAAAAGTAAAGTGTGAATTCATTAAATTTGCCTTGTTTAAGGTATTGATTTGCCTTATAAGCAATAAAACAAGTAACCAATTTATTTATGAAAATATTAGTTTGTATTAGTAAAGCACCAGACACAACATCTAAAATAGCATTTACTTCCGGCAATACTTCTTTTGATGAAAATGGAGTTCAATATATTGTGAATCCATATGACGAATGGTATGCTCTTGTGCGTGCATTGGAATTGAAAGAGACAATAGGAGGTAATGTAACTATTATTACAGTTGGAAACGCTGTAGATGAGTCGATTATGCGTAAAGCACTTGCTATTGGGGCAGATGATGCTGTGAGAATAGATGCTGATCCAAAGGATGCTTATTATACTGCTATGCAAATTGCATCTTATGCAAAAAACCAATCTTTTGATTTAGTTTTAGTTGGAAAAGAAACGATTAACTATAATGGTTCTCAAGTGGGCGGAATGATTGCAGAATCATTAGAATTACCTTATGTATCATTATCTTCCAAATTAGAGGTTTCTGGAAATTTAGTGACATTGGAGAGAGAAATTGCCGGAGGGGTTCAAGTGGTTGAAGTTTCAACTCCTGTCGTGATTTCTTGTGCAAAAGGAATGGCCGAACAACGTATTCCAAACATGCG
>CAIUSK010000071.1 GCA_903901805.1 uncultured Flavobacteriales bacterium | reverse complement strand
TTATTATTCAAGAATTTGTTTTTCTCTTATAGAAAAATGGTTGTTTCGTAGAAAAACACTTGTTTTAATTGGTGCACGACAAGTTGGGAAATCCACCTTTTTGAAGGATTTATTAGCAAAATATAGTAATGTTCAGTTTTTTAATGCAGACGAACAGCGCATCCGAGATCTATTTGAAGATTTAAGTATTCCTCAACTCACTGAAGTGGTTGGTGATAATAAACTGATCGTAATTGATGAAATTCAACGGATACCTAACCCCGGATTGGCATTAAAATTACTTCATGATTCTTTTCCTGAATTACAAGTGATAGCAACTGGATCTTCTGCGTTGGAAATTGCTGACCGAATATTTGAGCCATTGACAGGAAGACATTTATTGTTTTACCTATACCCGTTTACCTTACAGGAAATTTATCCTAAAAAATCCGCGCTTGACGTGCAGGAAAAAATACCATTTCATTTGGTATATGGAATGTATCCTGAAATTTGTAATAATCATAAAGATGCTAAGGTGCTAGTGACAAATTTGGCAAATCAATATTTATATAAAGATGTATTAATATGGAAAGACATTAGAAGACCGGATTTGTTAGATAAACTATTGAAATTACTTGCTTATCAAATTGGAAGTGAAGTTTCAGTTCATGAATTAGCAATACAATTAAAAGTGAAATCTGAAACGGTTGAAAATTACATTGATCTACTTGAAAAAGCATTTGTAATTTTTCGGTTACATGCATTTAGTAACAATCCCAGAAAAGAGGTTTCCAAAATGACGAAAATTTATTTTTGGGATAATGGAATTCGAAATGCAATTATTGAAGATTTTTCATATACCTCAAACCGTCGAGATATTGGCGCGCTTTGGGAAAATTTTATTATTTCCGAAAGAATGAAGAATAATGCATTTTTGCAACGAAATGTGAAAAGTTATTTTTGGCGCAATTACAATCAAGCCGAGGTGGACTACATAGAATTAGTTGGGGATAAGATATCTGCTGTAGAAATAAAATGGAAGCCTATTCGTCAGCCAAAAATCACAAAAGCGTTTACTAATTTATATCCAGATGCTAAAACACAAATTATTGACGGACTTAATTTTTTAAAATTTAGTCAAGTAAAAGATTAATGACTCAATAGCTCCAGGGTGACGTTTTCCCCATTTTGCAATTGATAAACAGCAGTTTTATTGTTTGTGTTAATAGCTATTCAATTCGAAAAGATACAATTTTCTAATCCAAATTAGTATCTTTCAATCTTTTTCGATATCCAGAAAACAATTTTGCTTTTGCGATAAATCCTTCGAAACTTTGCTTTTCTGTTACCGGTAAAATCCAAGCATCACTTTCATCGAATTTACGCATAACATCTTGCATTGTGTCTGAAATTTGAATAATTGTTTCAGGATCTCTCATAATATTAAAAACTTTCAAATCATCATATAAAAGCTCATTAAACATGACTTCCTTTATATCATCCAAGAGAACAATTCCTACCAATATATTTTGATTTTCTATAACTGGAAAAATATTTCTTTTAGACTTAGCAACAACTTTTACTAATTCTCCCAAACTCATCATTGAATTCAAGTGTTCAAAGTCCCTTTCAATATAATCATCTAATTTTATTCCGGATAGAACATTCAAATCCTTATCTGTAGTTAGTGCCTCACCTCTTAGGATTAATTTTTTTGAGTCCATCGGAAATGGATCTAAATATCTCGAAATTATAAAGCTAATTGATGCCACAATCATAAGGGGAATCATTAATCCATATCCTCCCGTGATTTCAGCAATAAGGAAAATGGCTGTTAAGGGAGCGTGGTATAACCCACTGAGTATACCTGCCATTCCCACCATCATAAAATTTGTCCTAGGTAGGTCATTAATTTTTAGCAGGTTAACTAAGCTTGCTAGAAAATAACCTAGATAGGCCCCTATAAATAAGGATGGGGCAAAACTACCTCCATTTCCTCCACCTCCTATAGTTACGGCAGTTGCTATTGATTTGAGAAAAACCAATAAACCAATGAAAATTAAAATAATAATTTCATTCGAGTTTTTGTTAAATAAAATTGAGTTATCCATCAAATCTATGGGATTACTTAATGCCAGAATTTTGATGCTTTGATAACCTTCTCCAAAAAGAGGAGGGAAAATAGCAATTAATATAATAAGAAGAAAAGAAGAAATAATCCAACGATTAATTTTTGACTTCACCTTTAAACTAAAAAGCTGCTCTAGTTTTGAGAAAACACGACTATGATAATATGCAATTATTCCGCTCAAAATACCCAGTAAAACATAGAAAGGAAGATTCCAATAATTAAATGATTCTGTTAAAATAAAGCTTAATAGAATTCCCTCATTTAAAACAATTTTAGAAACAAGAGCTCCAGTGGCTGCCGATATTATCAATAATGTAAATGAATTAATTCCGATATCAACCATTAGCACTTCAAGAGCAAATAAAACACCGGCAATAGGAGCATTGAAAGCTGCCGCTATTCCTGCTGCAATTCCACAGGCTAAAAGTAGTGTACGTTCTTTGTATTTTAATCCATATTTTTTAGCGAAGTTGGAACCAAAAGCAGCGCCTGTAACAACAATTGGTGCTTCCAATCCTGTGCTTCCTCCAAATCCAACCGTGACTGAACTTGTTAAAAATTGATCAAACATATTCCTTCTCGGTAAAAAACTAGAACGTTTGGATAACGAAAAATGTATTTGCCCTAATCCTTTGTGAATCGTATTATTGAAAAATCTTTTTATGATAAATAAAGAAAGTAAAATTCCAATTGCTGGAAGCAGTAAATAAAAAAATCTATAAGAACTAAATCTACTGTGAGTGACCAATTCAAAAATCTCGTGTACAAACAATTTTAACGATACAGCAACGATTCCTGAACTTAGCCCAACCAATATACTTGAAACAAATAAAAATTGTTTTTTTGTTAGTTTTTTTTGAAGTAGTGAAATATTATTTTGAAAACTGAGAAAAAGGTTGCTTATTCGATTCATGAAGTAAATTTAAGAACTAAAAAGCTTTTAGCACTGATTCGGATAATGTTCTTCCCATTTTTTCATCGGATACCAAAGGTTAATTCTTATGGTAAATCCATGTGATGGAAGTATTCGATTTCCTTCGTTTAATTTAATGCCATATGAATAAAACAACTCTCCTAAAATAAATGAAAAACCTAATGAAGGTTTTAGGTATTGCACTTGATTCGTTAAGTCAAAAATATAATCACCTCGAATACCAGCAGAAAATGGAGGATAATAAAAAAAGTTGTACCCGTAATAAGCCCTAAAACTGTTAGCGTAACTAGTAGATTTTGAAGAACGCCCATACCCAATTCCCCACGAATTAACAGCAAAGGTACACCCCGCACCACCACAAAAGTTCCGTTTATAACTTCTTCCTAAGCCAATTTCAAAATCATTTGATAACCCAACTGAATACCCTAAAGGAAAATGCCACGAATTCCCCCAAAGCTTTGATTTTACTTTGTTGTCGATAATTATATAATGCGAATCTCTGTGAATGCTATCTAAATGATTGTGAGTTTGGGAGAATACATTTGATTTGAAAAATAAGAGTGCAAAGCAACAACATTGAATAAGTGTTTTTAAGTGATTTTGGATTTTATAGCATCTCATTCGAATTTTAATTTAATAATGATAGGTGAAAATAATACCAATATTAACAATTCGATTCATTTTGTTCAAAAACAGTTGCTCTATTTTGAATGAGTAGGTTATTTTTCACTTAAATTTGTGCTCAATTTGCAGCGAACGTTCGCTTCGAAAAATGTAAATTGAAATTTATGCCAAAAGATTCTTCCATACGCTCCGTACTTATTATTGGTAGCGGTCCCATTGTTATCGGTCAAGCTTGTGAATTTGATTATTCCGGTTCTCAGGCAGCTCGTTCACTTCGTGAAGAAGGAATAGAAGTTACGTTGATTAACTCAAATCCAGCAACGATAATGACGGATAAAGTGGTTGCCGATAATATTTATCTTCAACCTCTTGAGCCTGAAAGCATTATTGAAATATTGAAAAACCATCAAATAGATGCAGTTTTACCTACTATGGGGGGACAAACGGCATTAAACCTTTGCATCCAATGTTATGAAATGGGTATTTGGGAAGAAAATAATGTTAAAATAATAGGCGTTGATATAAAAGCGATTGAAATAACGGAAAATCGTGAGGCATTTCGGGAATTAATGAATGAGATTGATATTCCGATGGCACCTCAAACAACAGCCAAGTCATTTTTGGAAGGGAAAGAAGTTGCTCAAAAATTTGGTTTCCCTCTTTGTATTCGTGCTTCTTATACCTTAGGTGGGGCTGGTGCTTCAATCGTTCACGATCCAAAAGATTTTGATAGTTTGCTAGAGCGTGGTTTACAGCTTTCTCCAATTCATGAAGTAATGATTGACAAGGCGCTACTTGGGTGGAAAGAGTATGAATTAGAACTTTTACGGGATGCCAATGATAACGTTGTGATTATTTGCTCCATTGAGAATTTTGATCCTTTGGGGATTCATACGGGCGATTCAATAACTGTGGCACCGGCAATGACACTTTCTGATACAACATTTCAGAAAATGCGTGATATGGCAATCAAAATGATGCGCTCCATCGGAAATTTTGCGGGTGGATGTAATGTTCAATTTGCAGTTTCGCCTGATGAAAATGAGCAAATTATCGCAATTGAAATTAATCCTAGAGTTTCTAGATCTTCGGCTCTAGCCTCTAAAGCCACTGGATATCCAATTGCTAAAATTGCCGCTAAACTTGCCATTGGTTATCATTTGGATGAGTTAAAAAATCAAATAACGAAAACAACATCCGCTCTTTTTGAACCGACCTTGGATTATGTGATTGTTAAAATTCCGCGCTGGAATTTCAATAAATTCCCTGGAACAAATAGAGAGCTTGGCTTACAAATGAAGTCTGTTGGAGAAGTGATGGCTATAGGTCGATCTTTTCAAGAAGCACTTCAAAAAGCTTGTCAGTCGCTAGAAATAAATCGAAATGGACTTGGAGCAGACGGAAAAGAATTGACCAATCAAGATGAAATATTACATTCATTAGGTCATGCCAGCTGGAATCGCTTGTTTCATATTTACGACGCAATTAAATTAGGTATTCCATTTAAAACGATTGTTGAGAAAACGAAAATTGATATTTGGTTCCTCAAGCAGATTGAAGACTTGATTAAACTTGAGCGAAAAATCGAGAAATTTCATATTGAGAATCTTCCCAAAGATTTACTCTTCGAGGCTAAACAAAAAGGCTACGCTGATCGTCAAGTAGCTCACCTAGTTCGTTGTTTGGAATCAGAAGTTTACTCTAAAAGACGTGATTTTGGAATTAATCGAGTATACAAATTAGTAGATACCTGTGCTGCTGAATTTGAGGCGCTAACGCCTTATTATTATTCAACTTTTGAATACGAAAATGAGAGTGTCGTTACAGATAAAAAGAAAGTGATTATTCTTGGTTCAGGCCCCAATCGAATCGGTCAGGGAATTGAATTTGATTACTCTTGTGTTCATGGTGTTTTGGCTGCAAAAGAATGTGGTTATGAAACTATTATGATCAATTGTAACCCAGAAACGGTTTCAACGGATTTTGATACGGCAGATAAATTGTATTTTGAACCTGTTTTTTGGGAGCATATTTACGACATTATTCAACACGAAAAGCCAGAAGGTGTAATCGTGCAATTAGGTGGACAAACTGCTTTGAAATTAGCTGAAAAACTGCATAGATATGGTGTGAAGATTTTGGGGACAAGCTTCGAATCTTTAGATTTAGCGGAAGATCGTGGACGGTTTTCACAAACATTGGAGGCGAATAATATTCCATTTCCAAAGTACGGTATCGTTCAAAGTGCTGAACAAGCGTTGGAATTGTCCGATGAATTAGGTTTTCCACTTTTAGTACGTCCTTCATACGTTCTAGGAGGGCAAAAAATGAAGATTGTAATTAATAAGGAAGAATTGGAGCATCACGTTGTTGATATCATCAATGAAATGGGGAATAATCAAATTTTGTTGGATCACTTTCTTTCGGGTGCAATTGAGGCTGAGGCAGATGCTATTTGTGATGGTGAAAATGTATATATTATTGGAATTATGCAACACATCGAACCGGCAGGAATTCATTCAGGTGATTCTTATGCCGTTCTACCTCCTTATAATTTGGGTGATTTTATTATGACTCAAATTGAAGATATTACGAAAAAATTGGCTGTTGAATTACATACTGTTGGATTGATTAATATTCAGTTTGCCATAAAAGATGACAAAGTTTATGTTATCGAAGCGAATCCTCGAGCATCTAGAACAGTTCCATTTATCGCAAAAGCATATGATGAACCGTATGTCAATTACGCGACACAAGTAATGCTGGGCGAAAAGAAAGTTACCGATTTCAATTTTAATCCACGGAAAGAGGGGTATGCCATTAAGATTCCTGTATTCTCTTACGAGAAATTCCCGGATGTTAAGAAAGAACTTGGTCCAGAAATGAAATCAACCGGTGAAGCAATTCGATTTATTAAAAACTTGAAAGATCCATTTTTTACAAAAATATATTCGGAGCGGAATATGCACCTGTCTAAATAAGAATGATTGTAGCAGCGAGTTTTACGGGTGTAATTAAAACAGTTCTCATTTTAATTGGAGTGCTTGTTATTCTTCGCATTATCGGTAGAACAATGATCGCTAAAAGAAATCTGGAAAATGAAAGAGATCTGATTAATCGCGAACGTGAATTTGAAAAGAAAAAAGATTTTGTTCGAAAAAATCAGGGTAAAACGAGTATTCTGTCAAAAGGTAAAATTCAAGCAGAAGATGCCGATTTTGAAGAAGTTAGGTAATATTAGAATTGCTCTTTCAGCTTGTCAGACATATAATTAAAGAGTGCACTGAGTGGTTTTTCTACCATCATTTTTAAAAAGGCATTTACTTCACCATTAAATTCAATAAATCCTTTTGTTCCGGTTGAAGTAGATTCAGCATGGATGGTTAATGTGAATGGAAAGGGTGATTTTTCGCCAGATTTAAGAAATAATTTTTCATTTCCCTCTCTTCCATTCTGAACCAAGGTAATGATTATTCCTCCTTGTACTTTGAATGAACACATCAATTCATCTGATTTAAAATCAGTGATTTTATCTAAAGGCAGAATTTTTTCAATATTGGATGGTGTCGAAATAAAAGTCAAAACCTGTTCAGGGTTTGCATGAATTTCAACCTCGTTGCTAATTAGCTTCATTTGAGTTGTTTAAGGGTTCCAACTATCGGGTTTTTCTCTCCATTTATGAAGCGAAACAATATCATCCTCGGTTATGTATTTCGTTTTTAATGCTGATTCAACCAAGGTGTCGTAGTCAGATAAAGTTAGCACAGGGCAATCTGCTTCAGCAAAATTCTTTGTTGCAATCTCAAATCCGTAAGTAAAAATAGCAACCAATCCTTTGATGTCTAAACCAGCTTCACGAAGTGATTGTATCGCTTTTAAACTACTTCCCCCCGTGGAGATTAAGTCCTCAATCACAACAACGCGTTGACCTTTTTCAAAATAACCCTCTATGATATTTCCCATTCCGTGTTCCTTTGGAGAACTTCGAACATAAATAAAAGGGATTCCAAGTTCCTGAGCAACAAGTACTCCTTGTGGAACACCTCCAGTAGCAATTCCAGCAATTAAATCCGGTTTTCCAAAATAGTCCAAGATCGATTGGGCGTATGCTTGCCGAATGAATGTTCGAATATTTGGGAAGGATAACGTAATGCGATTGTCACAATAAATCGGAGATTTCCATCCAGAAGCCCATGTAAAGGGTGATTTTGGTTGTAATTTTACAGCTTTGATTTGTAAAAGGAATTCAGCAATTTTTAAAGCTTTATCTTTGTGGTATATCATAGTAACAAATGTACAAAGTTTTTATTGAAAATAGAGAAGTTAATTTTAGGAATCAGTCGAGCAGGTTGCAATCAAATGGTGTTATTTACGCAAAATCCAACGAATCATTCGAAAAGGTATTACTCAATCGAATTCTAGAAACTCCAGAAAATACGGTGGTTACAGTTCTTTGTGATTCTGTTAACAAGGTTTGGAAAAACGTATTATCGGATTGTAAATTTATTCAAGCTGCTGGAGGGATTGTTCAGCGTGAGGATGAATTTTTATTTATTGAAAGAAATAATCTTTGGGATATTCCAAAAGGTAAGCTCGAATCCGGCGAATCCATTGAGATAACAGCTCAACGTGAAATTGAAGAAGAGTGTGGAATCAATGAACTACATATTAATGAATTAATTTGTATTACCTATCACACCTATTTTTTTAAAAACAAATGGCATTTAAAAGAAACGCACTGGTTTCATTTTTTATATAATGGAAGTAAACAAACCGTTTGCCAAGCGGAGGAAGGTATCACAAATGCGCGTTGGTTTAAGAGACATGAGTTTTCAATTGTTGAGTTAAAGACATACCAATCTATTCAATTTGTGGTGAATCAGTTTCTAAAATTATATGACGAGAACATTGAATTGGAAAAAGCCATTCAAGTTCTTACCTCCGGTGATTGTGTTGCAATCCCAACGGAAACAGTTTATGGACTTGCGGCAAATGCTTTATCCATTGACGCGGTTTCAAAAATATTTGAGTTAAAAAATCGTCCTCAGACCAATCCGCTCATCGTCCATTGCGGATCGATTGAACAAGTGGAACAGTATGTTTCTGAGTTTCCATTATTAGCAAAGAAACTAGCCAAGCAATTTTGGCCTGGCCCCTTGACTTTATTGCTGCCTAAAAACGACAAAATTCCAGATCAAATTACGGCAGGAAGTAATCGGGTAGGGGTACGTATTCCAAACCATCCATTACCTTTAAAATTACTGAATAAATTAGATTTTCCAATTGCAGCACCCAGTGCAAACAAATATGGTTCGGTTAGTCCGACGCGCGCTGAGCATGTAAAAATTCAATTTGGTGATCAAGTTCCGCTGATTTTGGATGGGGGTGAATGTAGTGTAGGAATAGAATCGACCATTGTGGGATTTGAAGGAGATAAAATTATTGTTTATCGATTAGGTCAAATCACGGTTGAACAAATTGAAGAAGTTTGCGGGAAATCAGTTCAAATTCAAAATGAAGCAGGCGAAATTATTGTCGCTCCAGGAATGGTTAAGCATCATTATTCACCAAGAACAACGTTAAAAATTGTCTACGATTTTACGCAAATAGAATTAACTAACCGAACGGGAATCATCTTGTTTAATGAGCAAAAAATAAGGAGGGTTCCTTCTGAAAATCAGATAATTATCTCCAGAAGTGATGATTTGGAAGAGGCGTCGCGAAAATTATATGATGCTTTTTATCAATTGGATAAATTGAATTTAGAAGTTATCTATATGAAGGAATTTCCATCTGATGGAATAGGAAAAAGTTTAAATGACCGAATTCATCGCGCCGGAATGAAAAGTTGATTGTTTGGTTGTTGAATTGGTTTTTGAAGGGTGAAATAGAGTAGGAAATGATGCAGAACAACAAGTTTTCCAAAGCACCATTAATCCAAGTGAAGTTTTATGTTGATTTGAGCACCTGGACCGGAAACGGATTGTATTTTGTGCATTTA
>CAIUSK010000070.1 GCA_903901805.1 uncultured Flavobacteriales bacterium | reverse complement strand
TTCTGAAGCAGGCAATTCCTTTTTTTCATCCACATACAAGGAGGCAACAACAACCTGATCCTTTAAAATAGACAGAACACCTTCTGCATTCCACACAGTTTCTTCCATTTTACGGCAATTTTGACAACCCCAACCAGTAAAGTCAAGCATGAGTGGCTTATTTACCTTTTTTGCATAGGCTAAGGCTTTATCATAATCGTCAAACATCATGATTCCATGTACTCCTTCATGCATTCCCTCAACATGTTCTGCGGATTGATTCGAAGTATTGGAAGAGCCTGATTGTTTCCATTCACTATAGGTCGGTGATGGAGGAAAACCACTGATTAATTTTAACGGAGCACCCCACATTCCTGGAATTAAGTAAGCTACGAAAATCAAAGTCGTGGTTCCTAACAATACTCGTCCAACCGATAATCTTTCCAATGGACTATCATGTGGTAATTTAAATCCACCAAACAAATAAATAGCTAGAGCGGTAAATATTCCAATCCAAATTGCCAAAAACAATTCTCTCTCTAATAAATGTGATTGAGAAACCAAATCAGCAGTTGATAAAAATTTGAATGCTAATGCTAGTTCAAGAAATCCTAAAAATACTTTTACTGTATTCAACCAACCACCTGATTTCGGAAGTGAATTCATCCAACCTGGAAAAGCGGCGAACAATGTAAAAGGCAAGGCCAAAGCCAAAGAAAATCCAAACATACCAACAAATGGGGCAATTCCACCGATGGATGCCGACTCAACTAATAAAGTTCCTACTATCGGACCGGTACAAGAAAATGACACTAACGCCAACGTTAAAGCCATAAAGAAAATCCCAATAAATCCTCCTTTATTGGATACTGTATCAGACTTATTCAACCAAGAATTGGGCAATGTGATTTCGAAAGCTCCCATAAAAGAGACTGCAAAAACAACCAATAAAATAAAGAAGAAAATATTAAACCAAACATTGGTAGATAAAGCATTGAGAGCTGCAGGGCCAAAAATGGCAGTAACAATAGTTCCTAAAATTACATAAATAGTGATAATCGAAATTCCATAGAACAAGGCATTCCTTATCCCCATAGCTTTGTTTTTGCTTGTCTTGGTAAAATAACTAACAGTCATTGGAATCATTGGAAACACACAAGGAGTAAGCAATGCAGCAAATCCACTTAAAAACGATAAAACAAAAATTATTAGCATGGATTTACCAGTTCCAGAAGAGCCGTTAGTTGCATTTGCCGAACCTGATTTGGTGGATTCATCACTTTTCTTTTCAGTTACCGCATTTTCAGTAGCTAGGGTTGATTGCGCAATTATACTGTCCGTTTTTTCTTTACTTAACGAACATGCTTTTGCAGGTAAAGAAAATTTTAATGTATATTCTGGTAAACACTTTACATCATTGCAGGTTTGAAAAGAAAAAGAACCTGATATTATTAAGTCATTTGGTGAGGAAAGTACCAATTTACGTTTAATAATAAAACTTCCTTTGTGATAACTCAAAATCTCATCAATATCCGTATTGTTTTCAATTACAGGTTTTGGTTCAATCACCCCTGGAACAAGAGTTACACCAGCCAATGGATTAATATTCAATTGGGTTGGAATGGAAAAAGAACCAGCAGGAAGTTTGTTTGAATTTATATGCCAACCTGGCACAACAGTTATTTTTGCAACCACATAAGCCTCGCACCCATTTTGTTCCAAACTAAATATAGCCTTTACTTTATCTTCGGGATTATCAATTTGACTGTACACTAAATTACTTAGCGTGAGTAACATAAAAGTAAAAACAGCACTAAAGACCTTCATTATTTTTCAATTTTTATTGTTAATGTTTCATCAGTTGGTGGTAAACACCTACTATCATCACAAACCATGTAAGTTATTACCAATTTAAGATCTGTACTTTTTTTCACTTTGATTTTTTGCCTAAAAATGGCCTTATCATCAAAAACCGACAAATGCGCCATGAAATTTTCATCGTAAAAAGCATGAACATTTTCTTCTAGCGGCTTTCCTTTTATTTTTACTTTTTTATTTTTTAAAAATGTTATTTTGGTTGCGACAGGTCCAGCGTTGGGGGAAATATATTGACTGTATAAATGCCAATTTTTCTCAATACTAGCAGTCAAAATAACTTCATCCGTTTTTTTTGAATAAACTCCTGACCATTTCACAACGCTTTGGGCCATGGAATAGTTACACAATAATAGAAACAGAATTAAAAAAAATCTCATTTTAAAAAGTAAAACACAAATTTACATTTTAATCTCCACAAGTCGACTAATTGGTATCCAAACCCCTCCTTTGAGACAAATAAATTTGGAGCCAGCCGCCCAAATTGTTGTCTCTACCTTCTTGAGGTTCGTGTCATCATGAAAATAAATGGAAACTTTAGAATGATGCGCATTTCCCAAAATTGTGGCCTGCTCAATTTGATGAATCAAATTTGGATGCTGACTAATGGACATTGAATTCTTAAATGACAACGACGAGATTTCTTCCTTTTGAATTAATTGAGCTTCCATAAAAATCGATTTAGATTCCTAAGATAACGGAAAAAAACAATAAATCGTGTGAATTTTAAAAATATCTTCGAAATTAAAACGAAATGCTTCGTGCTTCTGAGCTTACGCTTAAATCAGTAAATTCAGATTCCAGATAATGATAATAACCAGCCACAGCAATCATTCCAGCATTATCCGTGCAAAATTGAAATTCAGGGACATAAATATTCCAACCTTTCATTTTCTCATAGTCTTGTAATCGATCGCGCAACCCTTGATTCGCTGAAACACCACCTGCAATTGCAATTTCTGTAATCCCTTCTTGCTGAACGGCAAGTTCCAATTTTATAAATAAAATATCTAGAATCGTTTGCTGCAGACTAGCACACAAATCATTCAAATTTTCTTGGATGAAATTCGCGTTTTTTCTAGTTTCTCCTTGAATAAAATACAAAAAAGAAGTTTTTAACCCACTAAAACTAAAATTGAGTCCATCCACTTTTGGTTTAGCAAATTGAAATCGCTTTGGATCACCGTTCTGCGCCAATTTATCGATTAAAGGTCCTCCGGGATAAACAAGCCCCATGATTTTTCCGCATTTATCAAATGCTTCACCTGCTGCATCGTCAATTGTACTTCCTATCACCTCCATTTTTTGAAACGAGGAAACCTTCACAATTTGGGTATGTCCACCTGAAACCGTCAAACATAAAAATGGAAAAGAAGGCTTTCTATTACGTTCATTATCAATAAAATGAGCCATAATATGTGCTTTCATGTGGTGCACATCAATCAATGGTTTATTGAGCGATAAACTCAAAGCTTTTGCAAAAGAAGTTCCCACAAGCAAAGAGCCCAAAAGTCCTGGACCTTTAGTGAAAGCAATTGCATCAAGATCATTTAGAGTTATCCCTGCCTGTTTAATCGCCTCTGAAACAACTGGGATAATATTTTTCAAATGCGCACGACTCGCTAGTTCAGGTACAATTCCACCATATAATTCATGTATCTTTTGTGTCGCAATTACGTTAGATAAGATTTGCGTATTCAAAGACACAGCTGCAGAGGTATCATCACAGGAGGATTCTATGCCTAAAATATATGTTTTTGTATGCGCCAATATTGATTAACTTTGTAAGTATTACTAAATAGATGTCAAAGGTATTTAAAATCATTGGGAGAACAACGGGGATTATCCTCGAATGGCTGCTCATTGCATTTTTTATTCTAGCTTTTGTTATTCGTACATCCACCTTTCAAACGTATCTTGCCTCTGCTGCCACAACTTTTCTATCATCGGAACTAAATGCAAAAATTCACATTGATAAAGTTGATATTTTATTTTTTGACCGAGCCGCGCTTGATGGAGTTTATTTAGAAGATCAACAAAAAGACACTTTGGCATTAATTCATTCTCTGGTGGTTAACATTGATTTATTAGATCCATCTAAACAAATTTTCACCTTAGATAAACTACATCTCAAAGGAGGAACAATAAAAATTAATCGTTCCAAAAATACGGGCATTTACAATTATGCTTTTCTGGAAGATTATTTTAGTTCTGAAAGCAAAAGTGAACCCAAGCCATTTAATTTCAATATTAATCGAGTTGAATTAAGTGATATTCGATTTAACTATGACGATAACAGAAAAAAACAATATTCAAACGGAATTGATTGGAATCATTTAGCAATTTCAAGTCTTTCGTTAAAAGCAACGGATTTCAAAGTAAATCTAACCGATTTCAAAACAAATGTGGTAGAACTTAAATTGAAGGAGAAATCAGGCTTCACAATTAATCAATTGGCAGCTAGCCTTGTTATCAATGATAAAGGAATTCTATTGGGCGATTTAGATATTTGCACCAATCAATCAGATATATCAGCAAGTAAATTCAATTTGCTTTACTCGAAACAAACAGATTTTGAAGATTTTGAAAACAAAGTGAAATTTGACGCGAACATCCTTCAGTCTTCAATTGCATTGGAAGAAATTGCTTTTTTCACTTCCGAAACGGAAGGAATGTCAGACTTCGTTCGGCTTGAAGGAAATATTTCAAATACTGTGAATCAATTAACACTCACTGATTTTCGATTAGGATTTGGTAAAGTATCAAAGATTGAAGGCGATTTTGTTTTGCCGAATTTCAGTAATATGGATAATCTTGAAATCAACGAGACTATAAAATATGCTTATGTTTCTGTTGAAGATCTTACTGCTTTTAATCTCCCTAAGTCAGCTGGTATAGAAAAAATCAATCTAGGTAAAGAAGTTGAACGACTTGGTTTTTTTGAAACAAAAAATTTCAATATTACAGGTAAACCAGATGATTTATCTATTTTATTTGAAACAACAAAAACTAAATTAGGAGAAGTTAAACTCCATGCGCCATTTCAAATATCCTCTTCCAAAGGAACAATCGGTTTAAAATCAAAAACAAAAAATGGGGATGATATTGAATTTATTGATTTCAAGCTTGGTGAACTTTTAGCGGATAAATCATTAAATACGATTGATGGAAAAGTAAGTTTACATTCAACTTATTATTCTAATGGAAATTTTGAAATTGAGCATGTTTCTGGAAAAGTGAATCAGATTGACTACCAAGATTATTCCATTCACAATGCAACCATCACAAACGGTTCACTGATCAATCAAGTTTTTCAATCAGATATTACCTTGGATGATGATATATTAAAACTGACTTACACAGGGTATGTTGATTTGAAAGGAGATAAAATATTAAAATTCAATGTAAACCTTACTGAAGCACTTTTGAATAGTTTAAACTTAGCACGCTCCACCAAAGCCTCCAGTTTAAAATCTAAAATTGATGTTGATTTACGTGGCTTAAATCCTTCCACAATGAGCGGAAGTGTAACTTTTACAGGGTTTGTATACAGAGAAGGAAATGATGAAATTGATATACCAAAAATAGTTCTTAGCATAACACGAAGTAAATTAGAGGATAAATTCAGAATCGTAAGTGATGGCCTAATTGAACTAGAGGTACTTGGGAAATTTGATTTAAAAAGTATCGGTAACGAATTCTCTAACCAAATATCCAATGCCTTTCCTTTTTTAGCGAAGTCTTTTCCAAAGAAAAAAGTAAGTAAAAACAATCATTTCACCTATAGCCTCAACATAAACAATTCTGAAAGATTTTTAAAAAGATTCTTTCCAACTATTAAAAACTTCTACATCTCCGACAACACTTCAATTCAAGGGGCTTATGATGCTGTAAATGAATTATTTACACTAAACCTTTATTCGTTAAATGGTTTGTCGTTTAATGATATTTCAATAGGTCAAGTTGAATTAAATCAAACCATTAGTAAAGAAAATTTAGACGTAAAATTAAACATCTTAAATGCCAAGTATGGAAAAAAAATAACTTTTCCATCAATTAGTTTCACAACGAAAAATGAAGGAGTGAGAAGGGATTTATTGACTTCTACTATCGATTGGAAAACAACAGACAATATAAATTCCAAATTATCCTGGCTAACAACTATTAAAGATGTAAATAATTTCGAAATTAATTTAAACGAATCAGATTTTTCCATCAACAGTCAGCTTTGGCACATCAACGAATCCGCATTTATTTCCTATAGTCCTGAATTAGTTTCGATTGAAAATTTTATTTTATCGAATAATGATCAAAGAATTTCATTGGATGGTAACCTGTCTAGTTTGACGAAAGATTACTTAGATTACAAATTGGAAAATATTAATTTGGCTGATATTGACAAATTATTTGGACTGAGACAAGGGCTAAGCGGTATGCTAAATGGAACAGGAAGGGTTTCAGATCCTATTAATAATCTTTCATTAAAAAGCACCTTAGATATTGAGCAACTTCAACTAAAAACACAAGCGGTTGGTGATATTCGAGTAAATGTTGATTGGGATCCAAAACTAGACTTCCTTGATTTGAGCGGGATAATTAAGAATAAAGGTAAAACCAATTTTGAATACGATGGGAAATACTATTTCAAACGTGCAAAAGACAACTTAGATTTTAACTTAAAGTTCAGAGAATTTGATATTTCATTTGCCAATGCGTACGTTGATAAAGATGTTATAAGCAATATCAGAGGGGACATTTCAGGCCTAGTTAAAATAACCGGAACACCTAATAAACCTAAATTTCAGAGCCGTGAATTATTTTTGAAACGCGCCAAAGCAAAAGTGGAAATTTTAGGTACAACCATGGCATTATCTGGAAAATTCAACTTATCCGACAATGATGTCTACGGAGATAAAATTGAAATCGTTGACGAAGAAAATAACCGGGCCTTTTTAAATTTTGGTTTGAATAACTTCCTTGGAAAATGGAATTATGACATCGGAATTGATATTTTGGAGCGTCTAAATCCATCCAAACGTTTTCTTGTATTGAATACGAAGTTTAAAGACGGTGATTATTACTATGGAAAAGTTTACGGAACAGGAAATTGTAATATTTCAGGGAATAGTGATCAATTAGATATTGTGGTGGATATTAAAACAAGTAAAGGAAGTAAACTTACCTTACCGTTGTATGGTGTTTCTGAAGTTGAAGAAGGAGACGACTTCATAACCTTCACCAAGTCAAATACAACTGATGACTCGATTAAAAAATTAGATTTATCAGGCGTTACACTCGACTTAAATTTCGATGTTACTCCGGAAACGGAACTTAATGTAGTTTTTAATGATCAAACTCAAGATAAAATTGTCTGTTTTGGAAATGGTAAAATTGCCATGAAAATTGATGATAAAGACAATGATATTAAAATGACTGGAAAATACAATATTGAAAAAGGCAGTACATACAATTTTGCCATGGGTCAAATTAAAAAAGAATTCAATATTGATCAAGGAAGTTATATAGAATGGTCAGACAACATTTATGATGCCATTATAAACATTACAACATCCTTTAAGACAAAATCTGACTATGGTGCATTAGCTCCAGAATTAGAGGAAACAACCTTAGCAAATCAGCCAGTGAATTGCGAATTAGTTTTAAATGGTCAACTCACAAAACCTGAAATCTCCTTTAATTTAAAAGCAGAACAAAACTTACCTGAAACAGGAAAAGCATTGCTGAATCGCGTTTTAGATGAACAAAGTGAGATAAATCGTCAGTTTTTCTCATTACTTGTTTTTAATCGATTCCAACCCTTGAAAGGAAATATTTCGGCCAGTGGTTCAGCAGCATTGGATTTAGCAGAAGCTCAAATTAATGATCTTCTTTCTAAAGCATCCGAAGAATTTAAAATGAAAATGAACATCGATTCAGACATTGAGTTGATTGCTGAAAAACGCTTTTTTGAGGACCGGTTGATCATTACCACCTCTGTGGGCGTAGAAACTGGATCCAACAATTCTGAAACAAGTTCATCAACAGCATCAAAAAATACGCTAATTGGTGATGTACGGATAGAATATTTAATCAACGAAAAAGGAACGTTCCGCGTAAATGCATTCAACGAATCAAATAGAAATACAGTGAATCAATCTGCAGGTTTGTTTTCCCAAGGGGCGGGTTTAAACTACCAGGAAGAATTCAATGGATGGAACGATTTTCAGCTCATACAGTCGTTTCTAGACATCTTTAGACCCAAAAGAAATAAGAAAGTTAAAACGAAACGAAATAAAAGACAAATTAAAGTTTCTGATGCTAAGGAAAATAAAGATGAGCCAATTGAAAAACTCCCAGTGGATAAACAAGTAAAAGATTGATATTTATTTTATTATTATGCTCAGTAAATCAAGAAAAAGTTTAACCCTCCTCCTACTTTTTAGTTTTATTTCATTTTCAAGCCCTGTAATCAGTCAAAAACCTTATTTTTTAGGGAGTGCGGCTGGATTAAACTCAAATAGTTTTGGAG
>CAIUSK010000069.1 GCA_903901805.1 uncultured Flavobacteriales bacterium | reverse complement strand
CCATAATGGTCATTATCGCAAGAAATACGGCTGTTAAAAAATAATAAACCAAAACACCATATCCTAAAGTATCAACTTCCGGATTAAACGCATGCATTGCAGTAAATAATATAGATGTTAAAAGTACAGTGTGAAGAATACTTCCTGTTTTTCTGAAAAATCCTTGTGCCAAATAGCCTCTAAAAAATAACTCCTCAGCAGTTGTTTGAATCGGAATCATAAGAAAAGAAATAAGCATTAATGGCCAGAATTTACTCCACTCAAAATTCCATTTTAAATCATCTGAAATCTGGTAAGAAATCAGAACAAATAATGACATTATAATCCACCAAATAATGAATATAGTGAAAAATCTTTTCCAACGAAATGATGTTGCTGTTGTAAATAAAGACTTGAAAGTGCGTTTGTGAAAGTACTTTACTCCTATCCAAAGGGAACCGAAAATAAAAAAGAAAGGAAGCAGTAAATGAACTAACAATCGGTTCTTACCCAATATTCTGGTCATGTGTTCTATACTCATAACCTCGTCGAAACTTGTTCCGGATAATTTCAAATCAATAAGTAAGGGCAGTGATCCTAAAAAACCATAACTCAAAATCACGAGGCAAAGTGTTAATGCAATGCTCGTGAAATCATTTCTACCTTCCTTATTGGATAAGAAACTCATTTGAATTAACTAAACATATCCTTCATTCTACGAAAAAAGCCTTTGCTTTCTGCATCAGAACTCGGTTTGAAGTTTTCAGAGTCCTTCATTTTTTCTAGTATATCCCGCTCTTCTTTAGAAAGTTTGGTAGGTGTCCAAACATGTATATGAACAAAAAGGTCTCCAGTTCCATATCCTTGTAGCACAGGCAAGCCTTTTCCTTTCAATCGAAGCACTTTACCACTTTGAGTACCTGCATCAACTTTTATTTTCACCTTACCGCTAACCGTAGGAACTTCAATAGATTCACCTAATACAGCTTCTACAAAACTAACAATAGCATCATAATGCAAATTCTCCCCTTCGCGACGTAGATCTTCGTGATCAGTCTCTTCGATTACCACAATTAAATCACCAGGAACACCATTAAAAGGTCCTGCATTTCCTTTTCCGGTAACACTTAATTGCATTCCTTCCTCTACTCCTGCTGGAATCTCAATTTCTATTACCTCTTCTTGGCGTTTCAATCCCTGAGCATCCGCATCAGCAGGTTTTTTATCAATCATTTTACCAGCACCCTGACAAACATGACACGCTGATTGAGTTTGCATGGCGCCCAGAAAAGTTTGAGCTACACGAGTAATTCTTCCAGATCCATTACATGTAGCACAATTTTTATAGGTTACACCATCTGCATTAATGAGTTTATTTACCTTGATTTTTTTCTTAACACCGTTAGCAATCTCCTCCAATGTTAATTTCATTTTGACGCGAAGGTTGGTGCCTCGGACGGTTCTAGATCCATTACCAGATCGTCCGCCACCAAAGCTTCCACCTCCAAATGCGCTTCCAAAAACATCTCCAAACTGTGAAAAAATATCATCCATATTCATTCCACCACCAAATCCTCCTTGACCACCCATTCCGCCATGACCAAATCGATCATATTGTGCTTTTTTCTCTGAGTTACTAAGTACTTCATAGGCTTCCGCAGCCTCCTTAAACTTGTCTTCCGCGGAAGGATCGTCTGGATTTTTATCCGGATGAAATTTGATTGCAAGTTTTCGGTATGCCTTTTTTATTTCGGCTTCGTCGGCGCTTTTAGAAACTCCTAAAACCTCGTAATAATCACGTTTTTGACTCATTCTCTATTATTCAATTATTGACCAACAACTACCTTTGCAAAACGAACTACTTTGTCGTGCAGTAAATATCCTTTTTCTACATCATCTATGATTTTTCCTTTTAAATCTTCTGTAGGAGCTGGAATATTAGCAATAGCCTCATGTAATTCACTATCGAAAGGGTGTCCTTTGGAGTCCATCGGTTTCAATCCTTTGGCTTCTAAAATCATTTTATATTTTGTGTAAATCAGAGCAAATCCCTCCTTAACACTTTCCATTTCAGTCGCTGTTTCGTTGTACGTAATTGCTCTATCAAAATCATCCAAAACGGGAATTAAATCCTTTAACAAACCCGCACTAGCAGTTGCCATTAATTCAATCCTTTCTTTTTGAGTGCGACGTCTAAAATTATCAAATTCAGCATATAATCGCACATAACGATCGTTCATCTCAAGGTATTTTTCTTCCCAAGATTTCTCAACCGGGACTTCTTCTTCCTCTATAGATTCAGCTTGTTCAATATTTTCATTTTGGATCTCTTCTGATGAATCCTCCGGATTAGTTACATCTTGATTTTGTGTGTTTTCTTCTGATTGTTTCTGTTTCATATCAACTATTTTTAAAGCGATTTAGAGTTCACAAAGATAGTTCCAATAGATGAAACTGCGACACGCTGTCAGATTTTAGCCAAATTCCGTGAATTTTTGACAGAGTTTAAACCTCTACGCATATTTCTATGTATTTTTACAGAAAGCAATATCAAATGGTACATACAATTTCAAAAAACGCATCCGTCCTCAATACTTTTTTGGCAGAAATAAGAAGTGTGGAAGTGCAAAAAGACCCTATGCGATTCAGAAGAAATATGGAAAGAATTGCTGAAATATTGGGATATGAATTATCCAAAAGATTGGTTTTTCACGAACAAAAAATTACAACTCCACTGGGACAGGCAATCATTGAATTACCAAAAGAAGAAATTCTTTTAGCTACAATTCTTCGTGCTGGATTGTCGATGCATCAAGGATTATTAAATTATTTCGATCACGCAGAAAGTGCATTTATCTCGGCATACAGGAAACATTCGACAGCTGAGGATTTTGAAATTTACGTTGAATACATGGCCACGCCCAACATGGATGGTAAGACTTGGGTGATTAGTGACCCCATGTTAGCAACAGGAAGCTCCATGGTTACTGTGTACAAAGCTATGCTTCGACAAGGAAATCCAAAACGGATTTTTGTTGTTTCAGCAATTGCAACTCCTCAAGCAATTGAATATGTTAAAAAACATTTACCCGAGAACACTGAAATTTTTGTTGCTGCTATTGATGCAGAGTT
>CAIUSK010000068.1 GCA_903901805.1 uncultured Flavobacteriales bacterium | reverse complement strand
TTTGATTTTAGTTCCTTTTTTGCTTCTACCAACCATTTACTACCTTCAATTACCTTTTCCAGTTGACCATGAACGCGGTATTGCTCATACGTTTCTTGTGTCAGTCCATCAATCGAAATAATCAAACGATCCAATCCCGATTTTACAATTTCGGTAGCTTTCTCCTTCGTGATGAAGTGAGCATTGGTTGATGTGGCGGTATAAATCTTCGCTTTTTTAGCTTCTTTAATCAAATCCAAAAATTGAGGATGCAGAAATGGTTCTCCTTGAAAATAATAATTGATGTAAAATACATGCTTTTGAACTTGCTGTAACATCGATTTATGCACCTCTAAATCAAGTTTACCCGTTGGCCTTGTAAATTGCTTCAATCCACTTGGACATTCCGGACAACCTAAATTGCACGCAGTAGTGGGTTCAATACTCAAAGAAAACGGATTCCCCACATGCCAAGCTTTTCTAGTAACCTGTGAAATGAGATAACTCGCTTTCAGTACCAACAAATTCCAAAGCCTACTTATAGTTAGGTGTTTGGTTATTTGAAAGGAGTCGTTTACATTTAACATTGTAAAAGACTTAATAAGTTGTGCCGATTTTGAGTATTAAACAAAAGAAACTCCTTATTTCTTAAAATTATCCGCAACAATCAAATCTTTGGTGCCATGTGTCCAAGAATAGAATCCTTCTCCGGATTTTACGCCTTTTTTACCGGCTGTAACCATATTCACTAATAAGGGACATGGAGCGTATTTCGGGTTTCCAAAACCATCGTGAAGTACATGTAAGATCGCCAAACAAACGTCCAATCCGATGAAATCAGCTAATTGAAGTGGTCCCATTGGATGAGCCATACCCAATTTCATTACAGTGTCAATTTCTTCCACACCAGCAACTCCTTCATACAAAGTATAAATCGCTTCATTGATCATCGGCATCAAAATTCTATTTGCTACGAATCCAGGATAATCATTTACTTCTACAGGAACTTTTCCTAACTTTTTGGAAGTTTCCATAATTAATTCAGTTACTTCATCAGAAGTAGAATATCCTCGAATGATTTCAACCAATTTCATCACAGGAACCGGATTCATAAAATGCATTCCAATTACTTTATCCGCGCGATTGGTAACCGATGCAATTTTAGTAATGGATATGGATGAAGTATTTGTCGCCAAAATAACTGAAGGATCGGTAACTTCATCTAATTCTTTGAATATTTTCAATTTCAAATCAATATTTTCTGTCGCTGCTTCAACCACTAATTGAACTCCTTGAACGCCCTCTTTTACAGTAGTAAAAGTTGTCAAATTATTTAGAGTAGCTGTTTTTTCTTCTTCAGTCAATGCTCCTTTAGCCACCTGGCGATCTAAGTTTTTAGCAATTGTAGCCAATGCTTTTTCTAGTGATGCCGCGGAAACATCAATTAAATTTACTGTATATCCGAATTGTGCGAATACATGAGCAATTCCATTTCCCATTGTTCCTGCACCAATAACTGCGACGTTTTTCATGATTGATTCTTTTTTTACAAATTTACTGATTTTACCAATTTGAAAGCTGAAAATCATAAAGTAACTTAGGATGAAAGTTGAAAGCCTTGTAATATAGAATTCCATGCTGAATGATAAAATTGCAAAATCATTCACAATAAGTAAAAGTTAATTGGTTCAAGATATCCTAATTTTAGGAAAAAAACAATATGAAATGTCCATCATGCATCAGCAGAAATCTAGAAAAAACAGAACGCCTAGGATTTCATTTTAAATCATGCCCCTCCTGCAATGGAATGTGGTTTGAACGCGCTGAATTGAATAAAGTGCTGGATAAACTGGCAACAGACCATTCGAAAGAGGAAATAGAATCCTCTGTTACACATACTTCAACTCATGCACATCATGATTCTGCTATTACAAAGCAAATCTATGAAAACCGTGAAATGCATAACGAACACGAACATCCACACAAAAGACATTGGATGCATCGCTTGTTTAATTAATTTACATTCTCTCCGGGACGTGAACGCCCAATAGTTTCATTCCGGTTGCCGCCACATTGGAAACAGTTGCACTGATCGCTAATCGTAGTTTTCGCGTGTCTATATGCTCCTCACTTAATATACTCACACTTTGGTAGAAATGGTTGTACTCCTTCACCAAGTCAAACAAATAATTAGCTAATAATGCCGGAGAATACTCGGTTGCCGCGGTTTGAATTACCTCAGGAAATATGTTGAGTGTTTTGATAATTTGTTTTTCCTCAGAACCTAAATTCGGACTATTCCAAGTGGAAAAATCTTCACTACTCTTACCTAAAAGTGATTTAATGCGCGCATGTGCATATTGAATAAATGGACCTGTATGACCGTTCAATTCAATGGATTCAGCAGGATTAAACAACATTCGTTTTTTAGGATCTACCTTCAAAAGATAATACTTCAATCCTCCCAAACCAATATTG
>CAIUSK010000067.1 GCA_903901805.1 uncultured Flavobacteriales bacterium | reverse complement strand
TTTGTATTTTGACGACGATAAATTTTCATTTCTCAAGGCGCATCATAATGGAAGAGTAAATCGATTTAAAGTACGAATTCGCAATTACGTTGAATCTCAGCTTTATTTTTTAGAAGTAAAACATAAAATTAAAAGACGAACAGATAAAAGTAGAATTAAACTGACTAATTTCACGGATGAGCTTGATATCGTTCAAAATGAATTTATTCAAGGTATTGTTCAAAAGCCGATGAATTTAGTTCCCGTATTATGGAATGAGTTCCAAAGAATAACTTTTGCCGGGAAGACACTTAATGAACGATTGACTCTTGATTTACATTTGGTGTTTAATCAAGAAGAAAGTAATTATTCCATGGAAAATGTTGTTATTGCAGAGTTAAAGCAAGCTGATTTAGACCGCAATTCTCCGTTTTATCAAATTATGAAAAAACACAGTGTTCGTCCACTTCGTGTTAGTAAATACTGCGTAGGTTTGTACTCCATACATGGTCAACAAAAAATTAAAGGAAATCGTTTTAAGAAAAAAATAAAAATTTTAAACTCAATAAATAACTAACTAATGAATATTTCGGAAATCTTTGTAAACATCAACTGGGTATCATCAGATTTTTACAACTTAATTATCAAGTTCGGATTCAACTTAGTGTTTTTAACAATAATCATCCGCTTTCTGTATTACACCAAAACGAAACGTAAAGACTATTTATTTACTTATTATCTTATTGGTACAATCACCTTTTTTCTATGTTTTGGATTGAAAAAGTTTGGAATCGATACAGGAATGGGACTGGGTCTTTTCGCTATTTTTGGAATTATTCGCTATCGAACGGATGCAATTGAAATAAAGGAAATGACTTACCTATTTCTTATTATTGGGGTAAGTGTTGTTAATGCTTTGATAAATGGCAGTATGTCAGTAGGCGAGGTGATGTTGATCAATGTTTCGGTGGTCGTAATCACTTATATTCTTGAGTTTATGTGGTTAATGAAACATGAAACCCGTAAAACAATTACATACGAGCGGATTGATTTGATATTACCGGAAAAATACGAAGAAATGAAAGCGGATTTGCAAGCTCGAACTGGTTTGAATATAAATCGTTTTGATATTGGTAAAATCGATTTTTTAAACGACACTGCGCTTATCAGGATCTATTATTTTGCTGATGAACAAGCTTTTTCTGATTATTCTGAAAGTTAATCTTTCTATTCCTAGTAAACTATGAGTTAGGGTATTTTTGTTACATTTGTCTCAATTTGTAACTTATGGCAGTTGTAACTATTGTGACCGGTTTACCAAGATCCGGAACATCTTTAATGATGCAAATTTTGGAAAAATCATCCTTAGAAATTCTTTCAGATGGGATACGCCAAAAAGACAACAATAATCCGGAAGGGTATTATGAACTAGAGGCAGTTAAAGGTATTGTTAAAGATAATTCATTTTTGAAATCGGCGAACGGTAAAGTGTTAAAAGTGGTTGCTCCTTTACCCATGTTTCTGGATAAATCACTTTCATATCGAGTGATTTTTATGCGTAGGGACATTCAAGAAATACTTCGCTCACAAGAAATAATGTTGAATAAAGACCAACAAGCCGAAAGAGAAAAATTTACAGCCATTTATACTACACATCTTCAAAAGACATATCAGTTTTTTGAGCTGAATAACATTCCATTTTTGGATGTTTTTTACAAAGAGTTAATTAATAACCCTGATTCTGAACTGAAAAAAATTATTGAGTTTCTGGGACTGCATTCTGATTGGAAGGAATTAGCTGAGGTAGTAAATCCGGAATTGTACAGAAATAAAGCATAATTATTTATGGAAAAAGAATATAATATCACAGCGCAGGGATCGTTGGGCTTGTTGGCTCTAGGTCATGTTGGTTTACGTAAATGGCGTGAAGTTGTAGAAAAGGAAAAAATCAAAATACGCAATTCTTCAAAGGGAAATGACAAAAAAACCAAAAAATAAAATACTTGTAATTGGCTGGGATGCTGCTGATTGGAAGATAATAATGCCCTTGATTGAACAAGGTAAAATGCCAGCCATTGAATCCTTAATGAAAAGAGGAGTTCATGGTCGATTGCAAACCCTCGATCCGCCATTATCCCCCATGCTTTGGACAAGTATCGCTACAGGTGTTCGAGCAGATAAACATGGAATTGGAGGTTTTGTTGAGCCAACTCCAAATGGGGAGGGATTGAGACCTGTAACCACTACTTCAAGAAAAGTAAAGGCAATTTGGAATATTCTCAATCAAGAAGGTTGGAAAAGTAATGTGGTTGCATGGTGGCCAAGTAACCCTGCAGAACCAATTAATGGAGTTATGGTTTCAAATCTATATCAAGTTGCGACAAAGGCGCTTGGCGAAGATTGGGAAATGCCAAATGGGACTGTTCATCCTGCATCTTTGAGTGAAACAATGAAGGAGTTTAGGGTTCATCCGCATGAGATTTCATTGGCAATGGCTCATCCTTTTGTGCCTAATATTATTGATAATATTGAGTTGCGCAAAGCAAATAAAACTCTTTCTGTTCTAAAAACGTTATCCAATGCAGCAACTGTACATGCAGCGTCTACCTATTTGATGGATGAAACAGAATGGGATTTTATGGCGGTTTATCACGATGCAATCGATCATTTTTGCCATATTGCTATGCGCTATTTTCCACCAAGAAGACCTGAAATACCAGTGGAGGATTTTGAAAATTATAAAGATGTAGTAGAGGCCGGATATCGTTTTCATGATATGATGTTAGATCGTACTT
The DNA here is from genome assembly GCA_903901805.1 of uncultured Flavobacteriales bacterium. GTDB lineage: Bacteria > Bacteroidota > Bacteroidia > Flavobacteriales_D > Crocinitomicaceae > UBA952. The sequence goes on along the minus strand of CAIUSK010000067.1, from coordinate 17,975 downwards.
TATCTATGATTGATGAAAATACAACAGTAATTCTTCTTTCTGATCATGGTTTTCATTCTGATCACCAACGACCGCTTTATATTCCTCAGGAACCCTCCGGCCCTGCTGTTGAACATAGTCCTTATGGAATCTTTGTGATGGCAGGTCCTGGAGTAAAGAAAGGAGAACAAATTTCGGGAGCAAGTATTATTGATATCACTCCAACTATTCTTTACCATGCTGGCTTTCCTGTTGGGAAAGATATGGAGGGGAAAGTACTCTATCAATGTTTTGAAACACCAGAAATGGCTAAAATGATTGACTCTTGGGAAGATGTTCCGGGTGAAACCGGTCAGCATGATACATTGATGCGCGAGGATCCGTGGGCAGCACAAGAAGCACTTCAACAATTGGTTGAGTTGGGTTATATTGAAGCAATGGAAGACGATAAATTACTTCAAGTTGAAAAAAGTAAGCGTGAAAACGAATATTATATTGCCCGAAATATGATTAATGGTGGGAGATTGAAGCCTGCTATTGAAATTTTAGAACGGATTTTTGAAGAATCGAATATATTGCGTTATGGCCAGCGCTTAGCATTTGCTTATTTAAGCAAGAAAATGTACATGAAATGCCAGGAAGTTATAGAAAAACTTAAAACAATCGATTTAGAGGAACGCAATAAAAGAAAACAAGAAACTGAATCATCTCTTGACCCATTTGGGAATAATGAGTTTGAGGAACCTATGTATTTGGAGTACTTGGAAGGCTTGTTAAACTTGGCCATGAATAGACCGAGAAAGGCTCTTCCTTTATTGGAAAATGTGCAGAAAAAGAATCCGAACAATCTGCAACTAGCTACAAGCATTGCTCAAATTCATACGCTTAGAAAGAACTTCAAGGCAGCAGAAAAGCAATACATAACAGCGCTCGCCATTGATGATAGAAGTACAGCCGCCCATTATGGATTAGGCTTGTCATTTTTGCGTCAAAGTAAATTCAATGAGGCAGTTGATGAATTTTTATTGGCATTAGAACAAGAATTCTTTCAGCCAAATATTCACTATCATTTAGGGGAGGCTTTGGTGAAATTGGATTTATTTGAAGATGCAGTTAGTGCATTTCAAGTTTGTATTCGATTAACGCCCGGAATGACCAAAGCGCATAGATGGTTAGCAGAAATTTATAAGAACAAACTAAATAAACCCGAACTGGCAGAGCAAAATTTGGCATTTTTGAAAACCAATATTAAAGGGGAGATTATTGTTTGTACGGGAGTTGATAATTGTGAATATGAACACTTACTTCAGTTACTGAATGCCGGTGGATTAAAAACAGATTATGAACAAGATGAATTTAATGAAGCGGCAAAAATTTTATTTACCAACGATTGGTTAGAAAAGAACATTGGTAAGGTGATTTATATTCCAAGTCGAAACTTAAGTGATTTACCAGCAAATTATAACTACAAGGTTATTTATTTAGATCAAACTTTAGATGAAATTCTTCCGGGTAGAACAGCCAAATTGAAAAAATCGATTCCAGAAAAATCAATCCCCGTAAAGGTCTTTCAAACCATTGAAAAGGAAAAATACATCATTGATCTATGGATTGAATCACAGCCCAATCAACAAGTTCTAATTCTAAATTGGAATGAACTTTTAGATTCTTTGGATGAACAAATATCAATATTAGGTGAATTTTTAAATTGTAATTTTGACGTGAATAAAATGAAAAATTACTTGTCTAATTTGTAATGGAACTTTTTTTTTGTATTTTTATGCAAAATATTTTAAGCTTATGAAAAAAACTACCTCATTGAACCAGTCTAAATTAGCTGGTTACACGGCTGTTGTTGGTGCTATCGTAGCAGGAGGTGCTGCCAATGCACAAATTACGTATATGGATGTTAATCCTGATGTTGTTGTTGACTCGAATACAACGTTAATAAACCCTTATGCGATTGATTTTAATAATGATGCTAACCCAGATATCGTTTTTGGTGTTGCTCACATCGAGGGGGCTGGCTCAAGTTTTACGTACAAAGGAGCTTTAGCTTATGCTGCATTCCCTACTAATAATGCGATCATTGCTGCTGATACTGCAGTTATGGCTTCTGCTTTAGATTGTGGTGTTGCTGTTTCTGCAGCTGCAACATTTGGAACTGATTCTTATGGTAACTTTGGCTATGCTGCTTTAATCAATGGTTCAATTCCTTTTACTTCAACTACTACACCTTTCTTGGGTGCGACAGATAAATACTTAGGTGTTAAATTTACTGCTGCTTCAGGAACACATTATGGATGGGTTAAACTTTCTGTTGCGGCAAATGCTGAAACAATTACAGTGAAAGAATATGCATTTAATGCTACTCCAGATGCTGCAATTAACACATGTCAAACTGCAGGAATTGAAAACGTTTCAGTTGAAGATAAGGTATCTATCAAAACTACGTTAAATGATGCTACAATCAACGTAACTCCAGATTTAGTTGGTGGTTCAATATCTATGATTAGCATGGCAGGACAAGTGGTTAAAACAATCGCTATTTCTGATGTAAACACTACAATTTCTTTCGAAGGAATTGATTCTGGTATTTATTCAGTTGTTGCAAATTTTGAAGCTGGTTCAGTGAACAAAAGAGTTTATGTAAAATAATTTCTTTTTATTATATTTGAAGGCGGAATCTTTGATTTCGCCTTTTTTGTTTTTATTAATTTTAATTATTTAATGATGAAATCTTCTAAATCCTCAAAAATTAAATCCTACTCAGCAGTTGCTAGTTCACTTTTAATGTCTGGTTTTGCCTCTGCACAAAACATTCAATATACAGATGTTAATCCGGATGTTATTTTAGATAAAACTTCAGGTCCATTCGAATTAGATATGAATAATGATACTGGAATTGATATGACTTTTGAAGTAGCTTCATTTAATGGAAATGGTTCATCTACCTATATGGGTATTCCGTTTACTTTTGTTTATAATGGCTCACAAGCAAATGCACTTCCTGGACCAAGTGGTGGTGTACAAGGGCAAGTGGTAGGCTCAAGTAGTACCTTTGGGATCACAGCATTGAATGGTGGTGATGCAATTACTTCTGCAAATAATTTTAGTTCTCAATCAGCCGCTCTTGGAGTTAAGGGTACCGTTTCTGTTCCAGCATTTAATATTAATTACAACATTAATCAAGGTGAATTTTTAGGAGTAAGCCAAAAGTTTATGGGAATGAAATTTTCAGCAGGGGCCTCTATTCATTATGGTTGGGTGCGATTGAGTTTAGATACGCTAGATCCTTCGGGGTTAAAACTAATCATACACGACTACGCATATAATGCTAATCCAGATGAGCAAATTCTGGCAGGGGAAGGGTCTGTTTCAGGAATAAATCAAGTGGCTATTGAAAATAAAGTTACAATCAAACCAATGTTGGATCAAATTAACATCAATGTTACTCCTGATTTAATCGGTGGAATGGTAAAATTAATTTCAATGGATGGAAAAGAAGTTTATGCTGTTAAAATCACGGACGTAAATACAGAGATTATTTTGAACGATAGAACTACTGGAATCTACCAGGTACAAACGATTTTTGATCAAGGTCAAGTATCTAAAAAAATATACGTTCGCTAATAAAAGAATGTGTTTTTAATCGATCTAGCTGCCATTTGCCTATTTTATTATAATCATGAAATTACACGTTCTCAATACAGGATTTTTTAAATTAGATGGTGGTGCCATGTTTGGTGTTGTTCCCAAAACGATTTGGGAAAAAACCAATCCAGCTGACGGATTTAATATGTGTACTTGGGCAATGCGATCTCTTTTAATCGAAGATGGTAATAAGTTAATTTTGGTGGATACGGGTATTGGAAATAAACAATCCGATAAATTTTTCTCTCATTATTTTTTACATGGCACTGATTCTTTAGATGGAAACCTTAATAAATTGGGTTTTTCAAAAAAAGATGTTACGGATGTTTTTTTAACTCACCTTCATTTTGATCATTGTGGTGGAGCAATTGAATGGAATAATTCAAAATCTGGCTACAGGCCTTCATTTGAACAGGCAAATTATTGGAGCACAGAAAACCACTGGGAATGGGCAACAAAACCTAACCCGAGGGAAAAAGCTTCATTTTTAGCTGAAAATATCATTCCTATTCAGGAAAGTGGTCAACTAAATTTTTTAGATCGAATCTCTGATTTTTCCAAAAATTGTTTCAATGAAATTGATGTGTTATTTGTAGATGGCCACACCGAAAGCATGATGATACCGCATATTAAATGCAAAGGGAAAACAATTGTATTTATGGCGGATTTACTGCCTAGTGTTGGACATATTCCATTGCCTTATGTTATGGGATATGATACAAGACCACTTTTGACTATTTCCGAGAAAGAGTCCTTTTTAAATCAGGCTGCTGATAAGGAGTATATATTGTTTTTGCAACATGATAGTGTCCATGAATGTTGCACCGTTCAAATGACCGAAAAAGGTGTTAGGTTAAAAGAAACTTTTAAGTTAGAAGAAATCTAATTAGTGTTTTAACACTAGTCTGCTGTGTTTTGATACAAGGTTTCCATCTGAATCTTTTCCTGTAACAAAATAAACGAAGTTACCTTCTTTAATTGGATCTCCATTGGGTTGAGTACCGTCCCATTTAAAATTAGAATCTTGAGTTTGGAAAATAACTGTTCCCTTTTCGTTAAGTACCACAAGGCTGAAATCAATAATTCCACGGGCATCCAATTCCAAAAAGTCATTTTTACCATCACCGTTTGGCGTGAAAATATTCGGTAAAATCAATACTAAACTACTTTCTTTTGGAATTTCAATATCTTGTATTGGTTCAATCGTTAATGAAGAGTTGTTTGATGTGGAATTTTCAATTGATTCAATATTTTCTGTGTTCGTTATTTCTGATTGGATGTTAGCTGGAGCCAAAGTCGTTGAGTTTTCAGGCATTGAATTGTTTGAGTTCAAATGAGTCTCTTCAGCTTCAATAGTTTCTACAACTAATTCTTTATTTTTCGATTCTAGTATGTCCGAAGAGATGGTAGAATTAGTAAAAGTATTTTTACTTGTAACATCCGCTTTTGGTGGCCCTGAAGATTGAAAACTCGAAGATGATTCATCATTCAATTTTTCAATTTGCTTTAGCGTTGTGTTTTTCTTTTCCGTTTTTATTGAATTAATTTCTGGTTTTGAATAGTTTTCGTTAACTAAGTAACCAATGCCAACTAGTGAAGCGGCCACGGAAATTCCAATAATTGCTTTTGTTACTAAAGACATTCCAACGGTTGTAACCGATGAACTAACTGCAGGTATTTTCGAAGCAATAGAAGACCATAATTCCGGATTTACCGCAACTTGGTGGTCAGCTAACTTTTGCTTAAATAACTCTTTTATAGTGTCTTTTCCGTCCATTCTATTTTTTCTAATCTTTCTCTTAAAAAAGCCCGCGCACGTAAATATTGAGATTTGGAAGTGTTTTCATTAACGCCAAGTCTTTCACCAATCTCTTTGTGTGTATAACCTTCAATGGCATATAAATTAAAAACAATTCGATATCCATTAGGCATAGATTGTATTAACTTCATTAATTCCTCTACTTCCAAATGTTCCATTCCAGTATCGATGTAATCTAATTTGTAACTTACATCATCTAATGAAACATCAAACTTTGTTTTCGCATTTTTTCTGATTGCATCTAGACAAGTATTTACAATAACTCTTCTAATCCAACCTTCTAAAACTCCTTCGTTTTTAAAATCAATGAGTTTTGAAAAAACTTTCACAAAGCCATCCTGTAATGCATCTTGAGCATCGTCATGATTACTCATGTAACGAAGACACACTGCAAACATTTTCGCGGCAAACTTTTCAAATAACGCTTTTTGAGCACGAGGATCTCCCTTCAAACAGGCTTGTACCAGCGTGGTGTCTTCCTTCATCTCGTAATTTAGACTCATCTTGCGTTCATAAAGTTGCATCTAAATTAAAATTAATCTAATTTTTTGATTACAATTTTTAAAAACGAATAAATATCTGCTTATTCACATGGCCTTGGTGCTAAATATTCGAATTTTTGCGAAAAACTAACTTTAATTCTGTAATTTTGCTCACCTAAGAGTATTCAGTAGAATGGACAAAATTTCATACGTTGGAAACGCGGATGTAACCGCTATAGACTATCTGTATAAGCAATACAGTCAAAATCACGAAAGCGTGGATATTGGTTGGCAAAAATTCTTCGAAGGATTCGATTTTGCTCGAACAAACTTTGATTCGGATGGCGCCGTTCCAGAAAATTATCAAAAAGAATTTCGTGTGATTAATTTGGTAAATGGTTACCGATCTCGCGGTCATCTCTTTACAAAAACAAATCCGGTAAGAGAAAGAAGAAAATACACACCCGATTTGTCCATTCAGAATTTTGAATTGTCTGATTCTGATTTGCAGACAGTTTTTCAAGCAGGAGAAATTATTGGATTAGGATCTGCTACTTTACACGAAATTATTCAACACCTTGAGCTTACATATTGTCAGTCAATTGGAATTGAATATGTCTATATTCGTGATCCAGAACGTGTTGAGTGGATTAAAAATAAAATTGAACTTAAAAACAGACCAAGTATAGATGCCAATCGTAAGATCGAAATTTTTAAGAAATTGAATCAAGCATCTTGTTTTGAGTCTTTTTTAGGTAAAAAATTCGTTGGCCAAAAACGATTTTCTATTGAAGGGGGAGAAGCACTTATTCCCGCACTAGATACTCTTGTTAAAAAGGGGTCTGATTTAGGTGTGGAATATTTTGTGATGGGAATGGCACACCGTGGTCGTTTAAATACACTTACAAATATTTTTGAGAAAAGACCGAAAGATATATTCTCGGAATTTGAAGGAAAAGAATTTGATTCAGACGGACCATTTGATGGAGATGTTAAATACCATCAAGGATTTACATCTTATGTGACGCTTGAAAACGGAAAACGTATTGGCCTAACACTTGCACCAAACCCTTCGCATCTCGAAGCTGTAAATACTGTTGTTGAGGGTATTGCTAGGGCTAAAGTTGATACTGAATTAGAGGATGAATCCAAAATTTGTCCGGTTCTTATTCATGGAGATGCTGCAGTAGCTGCTCAGGGAATTGTTTATGAAACTATTCAAATGGCTCAGTTGGATGGTTACCGAGCAGGAGGAACAATTCATATAGTTGTCAATAATCAAGTTGGTTTTACAACAAACTACTTAGATGCTCGTTCGTCGACATATTGTACGGATGTTGCCAAAACAACATTATGTCCAGTTTTTCATGTTAATGGTGATGATATAGAGGCGGTTGTTCAAGCCATGGAAATTGCGATTGCTTACCGACAAGAATTCAATAGAGATATCTTTATCGATTTATTATGCTACCGTAAATATGGACACAATGAAGGTGATGAACCTAAATTCACACAGCCGAATTTGTATAATATCATCGCAAAACACCCAAATCCGAGAGAGATCTATTTCAATCAACTAGAAACCGAAGGTGTTCTTTCTAAAGAGTTAGCTTCCAAAATTGAAGAAGAATATACTAGTTACCTTGAAAGTGAGTTTGATTTTTCTCGAACGCAAGACAAGGCATTGGTTTATGATTTCTTGAGTCATTCTTGGGAAGGATACAGGCATAGCAAACCAGAGGATTTTTCAAATTCACCCCAAACAGGAGTGGACAAAAAGATATTATTGGAGTTAGGCGAAAAATTAGCAACTCTTCCTGAAGGAAAAAAATACTTTAGAAAAATTGCTAAAATTTTTGAAGATCGTTTAAACGCAATAAAACAAGATAAATTAGATTGGGGTTCAGCAGAAATGTTGGCGTATGCAACTCTGTTAAACGAAGGTCATGCGGTAAGAATTTCAGGACAAGACGTTGAGCGAGGAACCTTTTCTCATCGTCATGCCGTTGTTAAAACGGAAGATACAGAAGAGGAAATTATAACCTTGAATTTACTTTCTGATAAACAAGCAACCTTTGATATATACAATTCATTACTGTCAGAATACGGAGTGCTTGGTTTTGAATATGGTTATTCTTTAGCAACTCCAAATGGCTTAACAATTTGGGAGGCTCAATTCGGTGATTTTTTCAATGGGGCTCAAATAATGATTGATCAATTTATTTCTGCTGGAGAAGACAAGTGGTCAACTCAAAGTGGATTGGTCATGTTACTTCCTCATGGATATGAAGGTCAAGGGGCGGAACATTCTAGTGGTAGAATGGAGCGTTTCCTTCAGCAATGTGCTGATTACAATATGCAAGTGGTGAATACTTCAACTCCAGCTAACTATTTCCATTTGTTGAGAAGACAATTAAAAAGAGAATTTAGAAAGCCGCTTGTAGTATTTACTCCTAAGTTGCTTTTACGTTATCCTGCTGCGGTTTCAACGTTGGATGATATGGCATCAGGATCATTTAAAGAGGTAATTGATGATTCATCTGCAGATGTTGCGAAAGTTGAAACAGTAGTGCTTTGTTCAGGGAAGTTTTATTACGAAATGAAGGAGAAGGCTGTTGCATTAGGAATTGATTCGTATGCTTTTGTCAGAATTGAACAGTTGTATCCTTTGCCGCAAAATCAGATTGATGCAATTTTAGAAAAGTATAAAAATGCTAAAAATGTTCTTTGGGCACAAGAAGAACCAGCAAATATGGGAGCATGGACGCATATGGCGATGAGCCTGAGACATGTTTCGTTAGTTGGTGTTTGTCGTCCTGCATCTGCTGCATCAGCAGAAGGTTCAAAAAAATTGCATGAAAAACGGTTAGAAAAATTGTATAATCAGTTATTCAGCTACGCAAATGTTCCAGTTAAATAATTAGTGAAAAAATAAATTCAATGTCAGTACTTGAAATGAAAGTTCCCAGCCCGGGAGAATCAATCTCAGAGGTTGAAATTGCAACGTGGTTAGTTTCAGATGGAGATTATGTTGAAAAAGATCAAGCTATAGCAGAGGTCGATTCAGATAAAGCAACGCTAGAATTACCTGCGGAAGCAAATGGTATTATTACCTTAAAAGCCGCGGAAGGCGATGTCGTTAAGGTTGGTCAAGTAGTTTGTTTGATTGATACTTCAGCAGAAAGACCTGCTGGTTTATCTACCCCTAAAATTGAGACTGTTGTTGAGCAACCAAAAGTGGAAGAAAACAAACAAGTTTCGGCGCCCAATCCTGATCCAATAAAAAAAGATGTTTCTTATGCTAGCGGTACACCTTCACCTGCTGCTGCCAAAATAATGGCTGAAAATAATGTAGGTGCAGCACAAGTACCTGCTTCTGGTCGTGATGGTCGAATTACCAAATCGGATGTTTTGAATGCTCTTGCTGCTGGTTTTGATGCAAATTCTGTTCAGGGATGGGGAGGTAGTAGAGATCAAAGTCGCGAAAAAATGTCGATGCTGCGTCGAAAAATTGCTGAGCGATTGGTGTCAGTTAAAAATGAGACTGCCATGTTAACAACATTCAATGAGGTTGATATGAAACCCATTATGGACATTCGCGCAAAATATAAAGAAGCTTTTGCCAAACACCACGAGGTAAATTTGGGTTTTATGTCCTTTTTTACAAAAGCAGTTACTGAAGCATTAAATTTATATCCGGCAGTAAATGGACAAATTGATGGAAACGAAGTTGTTTTTCATAATTATGCTGATATTGGTATAGCGGTTTCATCCCCAAAAGGGTTAATGGTACCCGTTATTCGTAATGCAGAGCAAATGTCATTGGCTGAAATTGAACGCGAAATTAAACGACTTGCAGTGAAAGCTCGCGACGGAAAAATTACACCAGATGATATGACCGGAGGTACATTTACTATTACCAATGGAGGCGTTTTTGGTTCCATGTTATCTACACCAATTATCAATCCGCCACAATCTGCTATTCTTGGAATGCACAATGTTGTTGAAAGACCAGTGGCTATTAATGGCAAGGTTGAAATACGACCAATCATGTATGTCGCACTTTCCTACGACCATAGGATAATTGATGGTAAAGAGTCCGTTAGTTTCTTAGTGAAGGTAAAAGAAATGCTAGAAAATCCTGAGAAAATGTTATTTGGAGCTAAAGATCCAGTGGCAGTATTATTAGGACTTTAAAATACTTCAAAAACAAGTTTTTGATAGGGGTGTTTTTCACCCCTTTTTTTTGCTTTAAACTTTTTATTACTTCCAGTTGTTATTAAAATAAAAATCATGAACAAAGTTATTTGGGTTTCCCTGTCGATTGTTGTTATACTAGTAATAAGTTTTATCGTTGTGTCATTTACTTCTAAAAATATTGAAACACCCGATTACAAAGTAATCAAGACCATCGACGAGGTAGAGCTTCGGTTGTATCCAATTATGATTGTTGCAAAAACGAGTTTGGCAGATAAATCTTTTGACAATCAAGGTAGTAATGGTTTTCGAACTATTGCGGGTTATATTTTTGGCGGAAACGAGAAAAATCAAAAAATTGCAATGACCGCACCAGTTGTTATGAACATGGGAGATTCAGCCACCATGTATTTTGTTATGCCGAAGCAATATAAAAAAGAGGATTTGCCTAATCCAAGCTCAAAAAATGTTCAAATTTTTGAAGAATCTTCAAAAACCTTAGCGGTGATAACCTATGGTGGTTTTTCCTCTGATCAAAAAATAGAAAAACACCGCAAACAATTAGAAGCGATTCTTAGAAAAAATAACATCAAAACAAGCGGCTCATATTTATATATGGGCTATAATGCTCCTTGGGATGTGATTAACCGAAAAAACGAGGTAGCCATTGAAGTTCTTCTAGACTAGATATGCATAGCTCTTGAGTCAGTAGCAGCCATTGCAGCTTCCTTAATAGCCTCAGAATACGTCGGGTGTGGGTGACAAATTCTAACTAAGTCTTCAGCAGATGCTCTAAACTCCATGGCTGTAACTGCCTCCATAATTAAATCTGCAGCTCTTGGGGCTATCATATGAACACCAAGAATTTCGTCCGTGTTTTTATCGGCTATTATTTTAACTAATCCTGCGGTATCCATACTAGCTCTTGCTCTACCAAGAGCTTTGATAGGAAATGAACCAACTTTAATTTCTACACCTGCAGCTGTCAATTCTTCTTCTGTTTTACCAACATTAGCAACCTCAGGCCATGTGTACACAACTCCTGGGATTAAATTGTAATTGATATGTGGTTTTTGTCCAGCAATAGTTTCAGCAACAAAAACTCCTTCTTCTTCAGCCTTGTGTGCCAACATGGCCCCACGCACAACATCACCAATGGCGTAAATATGTGGAATCGAAGTTTGAAGATGATCATTTACTTCTATCTGGCCTCGTTGATTTGCAATTAAGCCTACATTTTCTAACGCTAGTCCTGCTGTGTATGCTTTTCGTCCTACAGCAACTAAGCAATAGTCACCCTCTATTTCAACGGTTTCATTTTTCTTATTTAATGCAGTTACAAGTACTGTCTTCCCTTTATTCACAACCCCTTGAACTCTGTGTTCCATATGGAATTTGAAACCATCTTTCTTCAATATTTTGGTAAATTCTTTAGATATTGTTCCATCCATAGTAGGAAGTAGGGTGGGGGCAAATTCAACAACTTCCACTTCAGCCCCTAATCGTTTATAAACAGACCCTAATTCTAAACCAATAACACCAGCTCCAATGACCAATAATTTTTTCGGAATTTCATTCAGTTTCAAAGCTTCAGTTGAAGTAATGATTCTTTTTTTATCAGGCTCCATCCCAGGGAAGAAATTAGGCTTAGATCCAGTGGCGATGATTATATGTTTCCCGGAAATTTCCGTTGAACCATTCTCTCCAGTAATCGTAATAGTATGTTGATCTTTGAATGATCCAATCCCCTGATGAACTTCAATTTTATTTTTGTCCATTAGGTATTTTACGCCATCACAAGTTTGGGAAACAACATCATCCTTGCGTTTGATCATCTGAGTTATATTCGCTTTCACTTCCGTAACCTCAATTCCATGTTCAGAAAAAGTATGCGTTGCATTATGAAAATGTTCTGAAGAATCTAACAATGCCTTAGAAGGAATGCAGCCAACATTTAAGCATGTTCCGCCAAGGGTACTGTATTTTTCAATTAGTGCTACCGTTAGTCCCAATTGAGCACATCTAATAGCTGAAACATATCCACCTGGCCCAGAACCAATAATTACAACATCATAATTTTTCATCTTAAACATATTTTGATGTACAAAAGTACGATTTACAATGAATTAATTTATAGAACTAGCCAATAAGTTCAGGTGAAATAATGCATTTCCAATTTCTTGATTACTGATTTTTTGGTCATAAATGCAATTACCAATCCCCTGAAGTAATGAACAATTTATGGCATTAGCACTATTTTTTTTATCCTGTTGAATGAGTTCAATAATCCCTTCGATTTCGGTTGCATCCAAAGAGATGAAATGGAATGATCGCCGAATACAATTTTCAATGTCCATATATTCTGACTGGGATAATAATCCTTTTTCCTTCGATAAAAATGCTTCCGCACACATTCCTAATGCCACGCAATGACCATGTGCTAAACTCGTTGATTGCAGAAAAAAACCTTCAATACCATGACCTATTGTATGGCCAAAATTTAATATTTTACGCAATCCGCCCTCCTGAGGGTCTTCTTCTATAATAGATGCTTTGATTTGAATCGATTTTATGAGTATTTCAGGAGTTGTTAAATCAACATCATTTTTAATAAATTTAATTTCTTCCCAGTGTTTTACGTCTCGTATTAAGGCGTGTTTCAACATTTCAGCATACCCATAAATAACTTCTTTTGCTGGTAAAGTTTCTAAAAAGGAAGGATCTATGTAAATAGCTTTAGGATGTATAAAAGTCCCCAGTTGATTTTTGTAGGATCCCAAATCAATTCCTGTTTTTCCGCCTATAGATGCATCAACCATTCCAAGTAAAGACGTTGGAATATGAATAAAATCAATACCTCTTTTAAATAGCGAAGCAATAAACCCTCCCATATCCGTTACAACACCTCCGCCCAAATTTATGACCAAATCTTTTCGGGAAAAATTATATTCTGAAAATGCTTCCCAAACTTGAAAGCAAACCTCTAGTACTTTGTTCTCTTCACCTGGAGGTAACAAAATGATTTCTGCGGCTTCAAATTGACTCGAAACATTGATGAGTTGCTCCAGGCAAAAATCATGTGTATTTTCATCAACAATAATAATAATTCTTGATTCCTTGTAATGTGTATCAATAAAGTTGATGAGCGAAGATTCCATTAATGAACCTATTTCAATTTTTGAATAGCTACAGGGGATATTTAGGCAATCAGACATAAGAATTAATTAGTGAATCATAAAAATAATACAAATGATTCTTTCAAACATACTTGTGTCAAATCTAATGAACAATCTGATTTTTTTTTAACATTATTTGGAGTATTACATTTTAATTATGTATTTTAGACCCCGGATTCACTGTTTATACAGGCGGTTTTTAGATTATTAATGCAAGTAAACTAAACCTATGCGATTGATTACAAGGGTGTTAACTCTTTTGGTGGTGTTATTGTCGACTATAATATCTGCGCAACAAGATAAATTGTTAACTCATTTTATGTACGATAAAATGAGCCTAAATCCGGGTGCAACTGGAATTGATGATGGGATATGTGCTACCTCTTTATATCGTAACCAATGGGACAAGGTAAATGGGGCTCCAAATTCAGCTATTTTAAATGTAGAGGCGAATATGAATCGATTTTTTCCTGGGGGAATCGGTATTTCTTTATATCATGATGCAATTGGTTTTGCTAAACAAAATAACGCGCTTTTAAATTATTCATATCCCATTGAAATAGGCAATGCGGGTATTTTGGGTATTGGGGTTGGTGTAGGGATTATTAATTATGGTATGAATCCAGATTGGGTTCCTCCAACAACGCTTAATGACCCAACGTTACCAACCAGTTTTGCAGCAACAAATTTAGATTTGAATTTTGGAGCTTATTTTAAAGGAAATGATTTTTATGCTGGATTCTCTTCAACCCATCTTTCTGAAACGTTGTTGAAGCAAAGCGTAAGCGTAAGCGGTGCTACTTTATCTCAAAGTTATCAGACTGCTCGTCACTACTATCTAATGGGGGGTTATAAAATGAGAAACGTAGCAGGTGGTGATATCGATGCAAATTTGTTAGTGCGTACGGATTTAGTTAAAGTTTCTGCCGATATCAATGCACGCTATATATACCAAGATAAGTATTACGGAGGATTAACGTTTAGAACTTCAGACATGGTGGCAGTAATGCTCGGTTATATGCCAATGAAAGATTTAACTATTGGTTATTCTTACGATTTGACATTGAATAAATTAGCGAGCGTTTCATTGGGTTCGCATGAGTTATTGGTTAAATATTGTTTTTATTTACCACTGCCTAAGATTCAGAAATCTAAACATCCTAGGTGGTTGTAGAAAAAAAATAAAATAAAGTGTAACCATTTTTAGTGTTAATCCGTTATACCCGAACTAGAAAAGATCCTGTAGCTTGTTGGTTTGGTGAATGGTTGACAAAAAATGAATAAAATGAGAAAAGTATTTTTGTTGGTTTTATTGAGTGTAGTTATTTATTCTTGTAATAATACACGACCGTATGAATTAGTTGGAGCTCAAGGAAGAAAACCATTCTATCCTGAGGTTCCTACCGGGATGGTATACGTGCCTGCCGGAGGATTCACTATGGGTTTGCATGATCAAGACATGTTGAATTTAGATGATGCTAGAGCAAAGGTTGTTACAATCTCTGCATTCTACATGGATCAAACCGAAATCTCTAATAATGAGTATCGTCAATTTGTTGAATGGGTTAGAGATTCTATCGCCCTAGAGAAATTAGTTGATCGTGGTCTTAGAGAGCAACTCGATCAGTACATAAATTTTGATCAAGATATTTTATTCAGTTTGAAAGGAGATGGAACTGATGAGGTTAAAATTGCCAATTACTTTTACGATAACAAGGCCTTAGATTTTAGTAAAGTCACAATTGATGGAACATCTGAAGATGAAGATCAAGTGTTACCTGATGAGATGGAACGCGATGGTCGTAAAATATACGATGCGCTTTTTGCTGACGGATATAATGAAGAAAGACAAAGTAACGCCGTTTCTGCTCGCGAAATTAA
Source organism: uncultured Flavobacteriales bacterium (assembly GCA_903901805.1). Lineage (GTDB taxonomy): Bacteria > Bacteroidota > Bacteroidia > Flavobacteriales_D > Crocinitomicaceae > UBA952. The sequence goes on along the minus strand of CAIUSK010000067.1, from coordinate 2,787 downwards.
AAACAATTGGTTGGGGCTTAACTGGGAATCTCAAGCAGGTTATAGAATGTGGGACGATCCAAAATTAATGCCCCTACTTGCCGATATGTATTATCCAGCTAAAGAACGATACTACAAACAACGTGAAATTGATGTTAGAAATTTAGTTTACGAATATTATTGGATAGATTATAAAGAAGCAGCCAAGAAAGGAGAAATAGCTTCTTATGATTCACCTGGATCATATGAGTTTTCTGAGGATCCACAAGATGCATCAAAGCGCTTAAATGATAGAGACGGAGCCTTGTTATATCAAAAAATAGGAGATGAAAATAATCCTACTTTGTATAGTGCGCCTGGTTCAAGACAACCTATTTCCAACGTGAAAAGCGACGGGTCATTCACACAATTAAATGATACCATTCGAGCTTCAGGAACGGATACAAAAGAAAATAATGTTTCTGAAATTGGAGTAGATGATAGAGGTTATAGAGATGGATTTATTTCTGGAAAAGATAAAGACATGGGTTACATGAATCGTAAAATGGAATGGAGCGCATACAGAGGTCATACAGACAGAAGTCGTTTCATTATTCATGAAAAGATTCCTGTTTATCCTGATACACTATGTTGGGTAAGTGATTTGACTTATTCCAATGCAGATAAAATAATGCCACGTTATTTCTCTCATCCAGCTTATGATAATTATCCTGTTGTTGGAGTTACTTGGAAGCAGGCTAAAGCATTTTCAGTTTGGAGAACTCAGTTATTGAATAACTTTCTAGTTGCAAATGGTGACGTTTATTTAAATGATTTCCGTCTTCCAACTGAAGCAGAATGGGAAAGAGCAGCTAGGGGAGATCTTGCATTACAATCTTATCCTTGGGGTGGACCATACATTAGAAATGCTTCAGGTTGTTTCTTGGGGAATTTCAAACCAATGCGTGGAAGATATTTCGAAGATGGTGGTGTGTACACGGTAAAAGTCTATTCATACAACCCTAACAACTTTGGATTATACTGTATGGCTGGAAATGTTTCAGAATGGTGTGAATCCGCCTATGATGAGTCAAGTTATGAATTTATGGATGATGTAAATCCTGAATTCTCTTATGACGCTAAAAAATGGGAACCAGAAGTAATGAAAAGAAAGGTCATCAGAGGAGGATCTTGGAAAGATGTTGGTCATTACTTAAATGTTGGTGCACGATCTTATGAATATCAAGATACTGCTAAATCTTATGTAGGATTTAGAAATGTAATGTCTCATCTTGGAAGAGGTGGTAAGGACATTACCAAAGAAGGAGGAGAAGAAATCCAAAGTGATATCAATCTTCGTTAATTAAACTGTAACCAAATAAAAATCAAATAGTTAATTGTTAAACCTAAATTAAATTTAAAATTATGAGCGCAGGTAAAGGAGGTTATTTCGAAAGTAAGTCATGGAAGAACATAATGAAATATGTTTATGGTCTTGGAGCGGCTGTTGTAATTGTTGGAGCGTTATTTAAGATTATGCACTGGCCAGGATCTGGTATTTTATTAACAGTAGGTCTCTTAACAGAAGCAGGAATCTTTATTCTTTCTGTCTTAGAACCAATTCATGAAGATCCAAAGTGGGAATTAGTGTATCCTGAACTAGCGATGGGTGAAGCAACTCACGATGGAGCTGGAAAGAAAGTTTCTGGTGGTTCTGGAATTACGCAAGAGTTAGATAAAATGTTGGAAGAAGCTAAAATTGATTCTGCTTTATTGGAGCGTTTAGGAGACGGAATGCGCACGTTAGGTGACAATGCGGCACAATTAAAAGGAGTTACATCTGCTGCAGCTGCAACTGATGGTTATGTTACTTCTTTACAAGCAGCATCTGAAAAAGTTTCTTCATTGTCTGAGGCATACGAAAGAGCTTCTGTTTCAATTGCTGGACTTACATCTAACACAGCTGAAGGTGAATCTTTTGGAGAGCAAATGCAAAAAGTTTCTAAAAACCTTGCTGCTTTGAACAATGTATATGAATTACAATTGAAAGGTTCTTCATCGCACTTAGAGGCAACAGAGAAATTTCAATCTCAAGTGGTGGAAATGATGTCTAATCTATCTGCTTCTGCTGAGAATACACGTATTTACAAAGAAAACATGGCTTTGTTGTCTAAAAATCTAACTGATTTGAACAACGTTTATGGCAACATGTTGAAAGCTATGAAAGCTTAATAGCCTAATTAATTGATTTAATAACCAAATAAAACCAAATTAAAATGGCAGGTGGTAAGGAAACCCCAAGACAGAAGATGATTGGTATGATGTATTTAGTACTGACAGCTTTGTTGGCACTTAACGTATCAAAATCTATCCTCGATGCCTTTGTAGCAATTGAGGAGAATACTCAAAAATCAGCAATTGTACAATTAGATAGAGGAAATATTTTTGTATCAGACCTGAAATCAGGTATAGTGCAGAATAAACAAGAAAATCCTGGAAAAGCGGCTAAATGTCAATATTACTTGGATTTGATCGCTAAAATTGATGTTGAAGCGGCTAACATGATCAAATTTATCGATGAGATAAAAATTGACATCATGAAAAAGAGTGGAGAAGCTGTTGATACTGAGAAAAATCAAGACAAGGAAACAATTGTATGGAAAAAATATTCTGCAACTGATAAACTTCGTCCTGCACGATTGAATTTGATGGCTGTTCAAGCTAAGGATCAATATGATGTTCCGATGCATGAAATTATTGGTGAAGAAATCAATAATCCAGCTGCTGATAAAGCGGGAATGAAATTGTGGAAAATGTATAATGGTTTTC
>CAIUSK010000066.1 GCA_903901805.1 uncultured Flavobacteriales bacterium | reverse complement strand
TGTAACAAGAGTGATTTATGCACATCAATATTAAAATAAATTCTTATTTATGTATTATTTTAATGTATTACAAATTTATTTGATAAAAATGAATATTCATTTAACATTTATTCCTAACTTAGGCGTTAATAAACTATTTTAGGCATGACAAATATTGAGTTAGGTGAAAACATACGAAAAATAAGGGAGCTCAAAGGCTTTACACAACAAAACTTAGCGGATGAAATAAAGGTGGATCAGAAAACAATCAGCCGAATAGAAAAAGGCGAAATATCTCCTAAATTTGAAACATTGGTGTCGATTTCAAAGATTCTTTCGGTTAACATAAGCCAAATCCTGTCTTTTAATGAAAGCTTGATTTTCAATAATTATAACCAATATCAACAAGGAGGAAATTATAACGCTTACATAAATACAGAAATTGAAAAAGTAGAAGAGCTGTACAAACAGCTATTAAAAGAAAAAGACGAGGTAATTGCATTACTCAAGAAAAAATGATTCCATAATCCATTGACCTTGGAATTTTACTTTTCTTGAATCAAATAGGTTTTCAACGTAGCTCTTTTTATTACTTTACGTATTCTTTCAAAATTGATTCATTCTCTCGGTTATCTTTGAGCAAAATGCTGTCTATGCCCGATTTATCAATTTATTTCTCTGCTCTCGAACCGACTGATACTCACTACACGGATGACCAGATTGGGTCTAAAATAATTTCAAACAATGGGATTTTTCCGGAATTATCTTCAGAAGGAATAGCTTTAATTTTTGTACCTGAATTTCGGGGAGATAATGAATTCACTGAAAAAAATCTGTCAATAGACGGTTATCGATCTGCATTTTATAAACTGCATGCGCAACTAACATGGAAATTCAACATCTATGATTTAGGGAATATTCTTCCGGGTAATGAGTTGAACGATACCTATTTTGCAGTAGCACAAGTTGTATCAACCCTCATTAAAAAACGCATTATACCTGTAATAATAGGCGGCAGTCAAGATTTAACGTTGGCGATGTATGCAGGATATGAAAAACTAGAACAAACAATAAATACTTGTTCCATTGATTACAAATTAGACCTAGGAAACATTGAAAAAACGGCTAATTCAGATGGTTACATGAGTCATTTACTTATGAAACGCCCTTGCTATTTGTTCAATCATGCCAATATTGGCCTTCAAATTCCTTATGCTGGATCGGGAGAATTAGAATTGTTTGAAAAACTCTTCTTTGATGTTTGCCGCCTTGGTGAATTCAATGCTGACTTTAGAAAAGCAGAACCCCACCTGCGCAATGCGGATTTGTTATCCATTGATTTTATGTCCATTAAATCTTCAGAAATAGGATTAGCACATGCCATACCGAATGGATTTTATGCGGAACAAATTTGTCAAATTGCGAAATATGCCGGAATTAGTGATAAATTGTCCAGCCTGGGGATTTTTAATCATCACAGCAATTCAACAACCCAACTAGCGGATCATTTATTGGCCGAAATTATCTGGTATTTCATCGATGGATATGCTGA
>CAIUSK010000065.1 GCA_903901805.1 uncultured Flavobacteriales bacterium | reverse complement strand
TTAAGCTAAGTTGGTCATACCTTGGTTGAACATTTCTTTTATTCGGGAAAAGCCAGATTTGCAAAAATTTTACCGGATTGTTTTTACTATTATTAAATTCAGAATGTTGTATACCTGTTCCAGCACTCATCACTTGAATATCTCCATTCTTGATAATTGTACTGTTACCCATACTATCTTTATGTTCCAAATCTCCTTCCAATGGTATGCTAATGATTTCCATATTATCATGCGGATGCGTGCCAAATCCCATTCCAGGAGCCACAAAATCATCATTCAAAACACGCAACACTCCAAAATGCATTCTTTCTGGATTATAATAATTTGCAAAACTAAATGTATGCTTGCTTTTTAGCCATCCATGGTCCGCACTTCCGCGTGAGTTTGACTTGTATAAAATTTTATTTTCCATAATTTTTGAATCCTCCGGTGGTAAGTGATTAAAGCCAAGAATTTTCAAGTTATCAAGTTCAGAAATATTATTTTCTATCAACTTCGCAGCCACTCCACTTGTGGCCAAAATTGCAGTTCCTAATAACCCTTTCTTTAAAAAGTCTTTTCTATCCATATTACTTATTCTAGTACAAGTTTATAAATATTTCTTCTCAAAATAATTAACCTCATTGAAGAAAATAACTTTATTTATCAAAAATAAATAATCCTTTTTTGGTTGTATTAGTTTAATTAAACATCCTTCTTTGGTTTACCACAATTATTAAATTAATTTAGTTTAATCGATTTTCAGAAAGTAGAGATAAATTCTAATCCTATATTTGTAAAAAAATGAACGTATGATCATAAATACAATTTCCGAAAACGGAGTTTTAACCATTACATTAAATCGGCCCGAAGTCTTTAATTCTTTCAACAAAGAAATGGCTATCAGTTTGCAAAACATTTTAAATGACGCTGAAAGCAACGAATTAATAAGAGCAATTGTTCTCACAGGTGAAGGAAAAGCTTTTTGTGCTGGACAAGATTTGGCAGAGGCTACTGATCCTAATGGACCTGAATTACAAACCATTGTTAGAGACCATTATAATCCAATTATTCTAAAATTACGATCCATCGAAAAACCTATTATTGCTGCGGTTAATGGTGTTGCTGCTGGTGCAGGTGCAAATATTGCTTTGGCCTGTGATCTTGTTTTAGCGAAAGAAAGTGCTTCTTTTATTCAAGCGTTTAGTAAAATAGGTTTAATACCAGATTCTGGAGGAACGTTTATGTTACCTCGACTTGTTGGTATGCAAAAAGCATTAGCCCTTATGATTACCGGTGAAAAGGTTGGAGCTAAACAAGCAGAAAGCATGAATATGATCTACAAATCAATTGAAGATGATCTATTTGAAGAAGAGGTAAAAAAGCTTGCAATTGGGCTTGCTAATATGCCAACCAAAGGAATTGGACTTACAAAGCGGGCAGTAAATCAAAGTTGGGATAATACACTACAAGACCAGTTGGATTTAGAAGAGCTTTTGCAAACAGAGGCAGGACAAACAGCAGATTTCAAGGAAGGTGTACAAGCATTTCTTGAAAAACGGAAACCAGTTTTTAACGGAAATTAATGAATATGAAAATCGGCGTAATTGGATCTGGAACAATGGGAAGTGGAATAGCTCAAGTGGCTGCACAAAACGGTCATTCAGTTTATCTAATCGACACATCCCAACAAGCTTTGGATAAAGCAAAAATGAATCTTTCACAAACGATGAGTCGCTTGGTTGAAAAAGCGAAAATATCTGCAGATCAAGCGACTGCTATAAGTACATTGATTCACTATTCAACAGATCTTAACGACTTATCATCGTGTGGGTTGGTAATTGAAGCAATTGTAGAGGACATAAAAATCAAGCATACATTATTGAAGGAGTTGGAAACAATTGTGGATAAGGATTGCATCTTAGCCAGTAATACATCCTCACTCTCCATTGCGTCTTTGGGCGCTGCACTAAACTTTTCCAATCGGATAATAGGAATTCATTTTTTCAATCCCGCTCCGTTAATGCCTCTTGTGGAGATTATTCCAGCCGTACAAACAAGTACATTCGTTCTTGAAAAATGTACTGAACTAATTCAACAGTGGGGCAAGTCAGGAGTAATTTGCAAAGACACCCCAGGATTTATCGTAAATCGCGTAGCAAGACCATTTTATGGCGAAGCATTGAGAATATATGAGGAAGGAATTGCTGATTTTGCTACCATTGACTGGGCTATGACACATTTTGGTGGATTTAAAATGGGCCCTTTCACTTTGATGGACTATATTGGCAATGATATCAATTATGCAGTCACAGAATCTGTATTTGAATCATTTTATTTTGATCCAAGATTCAAGCCTAGCTTTACGCAAAAACGACACAAAGAAGCTGGTTATTTTGGACGGAAATCTGGTAGGGGTTATTACGACTATACTGAAGTTGCAGAATTGCTTATGCCGAATGAAAATGAGGAAATTGGCAAACTCATTTTTAATAGAATTCTTGCCATGCTTATTAATGAAGCAATTGATGCTGTATTTATGCAAGTTGGTACAAGTGAGGCAATTGATTTGGCAATGACAAAAGGGGTTAACTATCCAAAAGGACTTTTAAAATGGGCAGATGAAATTGGGTTACCAACTATCTTAGAGAGGCTTGAAGACTTATTCTCAACTTATGGAGAAGATCGATATCGTCCTAATGCTTTGTTAAGAAAAATGGTCAAGGAGCAGAAGAGCTTTTATTAAATAATGGTATTCTTCAACGGGATTTGCCCCAGTTTTTTATAGTATTTGGAGTTCATTGATTGTTCAAGAATCATTAAATGTTCAATGCGATGGCAATCCGTACCCACAAAATCTATCGCTTGTGCATCAATTAATGCTTCTGCTTGCTTTTTGATTGCAGGACCATAGTTTCCCGACAAAGAATTTAAATTCAACTGAATATTAATTCCCTTTTCACGCCATTCAATTGCTTGATCGATCTTACCCAAATAATACATATATCGTTCAAAATGAGCAACTACAATACGATAACCCATTGTTTTCAAATCAAAAAAAAGTTTATCGACATATTGAGGAGGAGTATGAAACCCAAATTCTATCAGTACATAATTATCACCAAAAGTGAGTAATTCTTTATTTTTGATAAGAGGGATTAATGTTTCATCAAAATAATACTCCGCTGCAGCATCCAATTGAATTTTCATTCCCAATCGCTGCATTTCATTTCGTACTTTTTCTAACCCACTTAGGATAATTTCCGGATTATTGGGATATGAATCAGACATAATATGAGGAGTTGTTATCACTTTTGAATAACCCAAACTCTCAAACTTCGCCAACATAGCGATTGTTTCATCCATAGATTGAGACCCATCGTCAATTCCAGGAATGAGATGACTATGCATGTCAGTCTTTATTCTAGCTAAATCAAAGTCAGGTAGTTCTTCCTCTTTTTTTCCAAACAATCGGTTTAAAAACCCCATTCGCTTAACGATTTAAATACATTTGATCATAATATTCTTGGTACGATCCACTCGTTACTTTTTCAACCCAATCTTGATTTTCTAAATACCAATCCACCGTTTTTGATAATCCTTCTTCAAAAAGAATGGAAGGTTTCCACCCTAGTTCTTTTTCAAGTTTAGAAGCGTCAATGGCATAGCGTTTATCGTGTCCTGCTCGATCGGTTACATAGGTAATTAACTTTTCAGACTCACCTAATTCACGACCTAATTTTTCATCCATCAAATTGCATAGGAATTTAACGAGTTCAATATTTGTCCATTCGTTTAATCCACCAACATTATATGATTCTCCTACTCTACCCCGGTGAAAAATTGCGTCGATCGCGCTAGCATGATCTTCTACCCATAACCAATCCCGAATATTATCGCCCTTGCCATAAACAGGAAGGGGTTTATTATGTTGAATATTATGAATCATTAAAGGAATTAGCTTCTCAGGGAAATGATGACTACCGTAGTTATTGGAACAATTAGACATTTTCACTGGAAGACCATAGGTATGATAAAATGCTCTGACAAAATGATCAGAAGAAGCTTTTGAAGCAGAATAAGGACTACGAGGATCATAAGAAGTTGACTCAGTAAATAGACCTTCGTCACCCAAACTTCCATAAACCTCATCCGTTGATACATGATGGAAAACATGGTTATCAGTTCCTTTCCAGTAATCCTTAGCTACTTGCAATAGATTTACAGTACCAACCACATTTGTCATTACAAAATCCATTGGTCCTTCAATAGAACGATCGACGTGTGATTCAGCCGCTAAGTGAATTACATCTGTAATTTGAAAATTTGAAAACACAGCACGAATTTCGTCAGCGTCAACAATATCCACTTTTTCAAACCGATAATTTGGTAATGTGTCAACATCTGAGAGATTTTGTAAATTCCCCGCATAGGTAAGTTTATCCAAATTTACGATTAGGTAATCCGGATAATTAAATACTAATCTGCGAATTACGTGGGAACCAATAAATCCAGCTCCGCCTGTAACTAAAACTCGTTTTGAATAATTTTCCATATTACAAACTCCAATATTCTAATTCATGTATTTGATCCTTGTAAATACCTTTTACATCCACAAAAATACCTTTGCCTTCTTTTAACAGACCTTTAAAATAATTTTCATTTAGCCCGATATATTCTTTATGGTTTACTGCCACAATAATCGCATCATAATCATTGGCAGCAGCGGAAATTAACGGCACACCGTACTCATGTTGCATTTCGGCAGAATCAGCATGTGGATCAATCATGTCAACATGTACTTGAAATGATTTAAATTCATTCACAATATCAATAACTTTTGAATTACGAATATCACTCACATCTTCTTTGAATGTTGCCCCCATAATCAAAACTTTAGCTTCCTGAATGATTTTACCCTGAGCTATGATTTTTTTCACTGTTTGCTTGGCGATATAAAATCCCATTGAGTCATTTACGTATCGACCACTCGTAATTACTTTTGAATGATAACCAGCTTGTTGTGCTTTGTGTGTTAGATAATATGGATCAACACCAATACAATGTCCACCAACTAATCCCGGACGGAAAGGCAAGAAATTCCATTTGGTTCCTGCTGCTTCCAACACATCAAACGTATTGATTTTTAGCTTATTGAAAATAATAGACAATTCATTGATTAATGCAATATTTACATCCCGTTGTGTGTTCTCAATAATTTTTGCTGCTTCAGCCACTTTAATTGTTGGAGCTCTATGAACGCCAGCTGCCACAACTAACTCGTATGTTTTTGCTATTTGTTCCAATGATTCATCGCAACATCCAGAAGCTACTTTAATTACATTTTGCAAGGTGTGTTCTTTATCCCCTGGATTAATGCGCTCTGGTGAGTAACCAACCTTAAAATCTTGTTTGAATTTCAAACCTGAAATTTCTTCCAATACAGGAATACAATCTTCCTCGGTACATCCCGGATAAACGGTTGATTCATATACCACATAATCTCCCGCTTTCAATACTTGTCCAACAGTTTTACTTGCGCCAAGTAATGGTTTCAAATCTGGTAAATTCGCATCGTCAATTGGCGTTGGCACCGCAATAATGAAAAAATTCACATCCCGTAAATCTTCAATATTTGCTGAAAAAGTGATGTCACAACCATCAAAATCAGATGCCACTAACTCGTTACTAGGATCAATTTTATTTTTCATCATATCAACACGCTGCTGATTGATATCGAATCCAACGACCTTGATTTTTCGGGCAAATTCTAAAGCAATTGGCAAGCCCACATATCCCAAACCGATTACCGCCAATTTGGCTTCCTGATTGACCAAGCGATCATAAATTAAATTACTCATATTATTTAGTATAGATTAGTTGTTCATTTCTAACTTTGTAGATACGCTCGATAATATCTACCACTTTCAACCCTTCCAATGCATTCGTGGTTGGTGAGGTTCTACCTTTTAAGGTATCAATAACATTTGAAATCACATAATTATGGTTAGCTGCAGAGCCTTTATATGGTCCATAATCATTGGCAGGATTTGATTCTTTCAGTGTTGGCATTTCATAACCAGTGATATTACAAACCTCTACCTCATTCATATATTGACCACCAATTTTCACGCTTCCATTTTTACCAATAATGGTCATAGAAGACTCCAAATTTTGATTGACAACAGCCGTGGAATAATTCAAGGATCCCATACCACCATTAATAAAATTGAAATTCACAAATCCGGAATCTTCAAAATCGGTGGTATCTTGGTGATTGAAATCTGCAAATTTCCCTTGAATATTGTCAATATCACCAAAAAGCCAATACATGATATCGATAAAATGCGAAAACTGAGTATACAATGTACCGCCATCCAAATCTTGGGTTCCTTTCCAGCCACCTGCTTTGTAATAGCGCTCGTCTCTGTTCCAATAACAATTCAATTGAACCATATATATATCGCCAAGAATTCCATTGGAAACAACTGATTTTATCCATTCTGATGGCGGCGAATATCTATTTTGCATTACACAAAATACTTGACGAGAAACTTGAAGTGCTTTAAAAATTAATTCTTCGCAACTACTTTTAGACAAACCCATTGGTTTTTCGCATACCACATGTTTTTTCGCTTCCAACGCCTTCAAGGATTGTTCAGCATGCAATCCATTCGGTGTACAAACATTTACAACATCAAACTCAAGTCCGCTTGCAAGTAGCTCCTCTACCGTTGTAAAAAATGGAACGTCAAAATCTGCAACACCACATTCCTCTTTAGAGCGAACATCCACCATTGCAACTAATTCACCTTCAGCATCTCTTCGAATCATCTCAGCATGGCGTTTTCCAATATGGCCAGCACCAACGACTGCAAATTTTATTTTATTTCCGTTAGTCATATTATATTTTTCTTACTTGATTATCAATTAATTCATATTTGTCATTTGATTCAGGACAAATTGCTATTCCACTTTCATCAAAATTTAAGCGATGTCCATATTCACTCATCCAACCAATTTGTCGTGCTGGGTTTCCAACAACCAATGCATATGATGGAATGTGTTTTGTAACAACAGATCCTGCACCTATAAAGGCATATTCACCAATATCATGGCCGCAAACAATGGTAGCGTTCGCTCCAATACTTGCCCCTTTTTTAACGGTTGTTTTAGAGTACTGTCCTCTTCTATTGACACCACTTCGCGGATTTGTAACATTGGTAAAAACCATGGAAGGGCCTAAAAAAACATCATCCTCGCATACGACACCCGTATACAACGAAACATTGTTCTGAACCTTCACATTGTTCCCCAAAATTACATCGGGAGAAACAACAACATTTTGACCAATATTACAATTTTCACCTAAGACACAATTCGACATAATATGCGAAAAATGCCAGATTTTGGTGCCTTCTCCGATTGTACAACCTTCATCCACTATTGCTGATTCATGTGCAAAATATTCCATTACTTTATTATGTATTTATCAAAATTATAATGATCTGTTTCCTCAAGCTCGTCCTTTGTTAATGTTTGAAAATAGGCATAGGTTCTTTTTAACCCTTCAGCCCGATCTATTTTTGGCTCCCAATTTAATATAGCTCTTGCTTTAGAAATATCCGGCTGTCGTTGCTTGGGATCATCAACCGGTAAATCTTTATAAATAACCTTTTGAGAAGTACCTGTCAATTTTATTATTTCTTCTGCAAACTGCGAAATTGTAATTTCAGATGGATTACCCACATTAACTGGTTGAGCATAATCCGAATGAAGCAAACGAACAATCCCTTCAACCAAATCATCCACATAACAAAACGATCGCGTTTGAGATCCATCTCCAAAAATAGTAAGGTCTTCTCCTCTCAGAGCCTGACCAATAAAAGCAGGGAGAACACGACCATCATTTAGCCTCATGCGAGGACCATATGTATTGAAAATTCGCACTATTCTCGTCTCTATTCCATGGAAATTATGGTATGCCATTGTGATTGCTTCCTGAAAACGTTTTGCTTCATCGTATACTCCACGTGGTCCAACTGGATTTACATTGCCCCAGTAAGATTCTGTTTGAGGATGGACAGTTGGATCGCCGTAAACTTCCGAAGTTGATGCAATTAAAACACGCGCTCCTTTTGCTTTGGCCAAGCCTAAACAATTATGAATGCCCAAAGAACCAACTTTCAGTGTTTGAATAGGGATCTTCAGGTAATCAATTGGACTTGCTGGGGAGGCGAAATGAAGAATATAATCTAATTTACCCGGAATATGAATGAATTTAGATACATCATTATTATAAAATTCAAATTGCTCCAGTTTAAATAAATGTTCAATATTCTTTAAACGGCCAGTAATCAGATTATCCATTCCGATAACATGATACCCATCACGTACAAACCGATCGCACAAGTGTGACCCTAAGAAACCTGCAGCACCTGTAATTAAAATTCGTTTCATTTATTGTTGAATTAAATTTCGCCCAATGCTTGAATAATAGAATCCTTTATCCGACATTTCGTCCATTTCAAATAAATTTCTACCGTCAAAAATCACATTATCAGTCATTTTATCTTTCAATTTATCAAAATCTGGATTTCTAAAGATTCCCCACTCCGTGCAAATAATTAAAGCATCCGCATTCGTTAATACACTATATTCATCTTCAGCAAAATGAACGGTATCTCCATAAATCTTTTTCACATTTGGCATTGCTTCAGGATCATATGTAGAAATAATTGCTCCTTCAGCTAACAAGGCATCGATTAGAAATAATGCCGGTGCTTCTCGGATATCATCTGTATCCGGTTTAAAAGCTAATCCCCAAATGGCAATTTTCTTACCTTTCAAATTTCCTCTAAAAAAATTCTTAATTTTTGGAAACAAAATTGTTTTTTGGGCTTGATTCACTTTCATTACGGCTTCCAAGATTTCGAAAGTGAAATTGTTTTCGTTCCCTGATTTAGCCAATGCTTGAACATCTTTCGGAAAACATGAACCACCATATCCGATTCCAGGAAATAAAAAACGTTTTCCGATTCGACTATCAGAACCAATTCCTATGCGAACTTTGTCTACATCGGCACCCACTAACTCGCAAAAGTTAGCGATTTCATTCATGAATGTTATTTTGGTCGCTAAAAATGAATTTGCAGCATATTTCGTTAATTCCGCAGATTTTTCATCCATAAAGTAGATCGGATTCCCTTGTCGAACAAAAGGCTTATACAATCGCTCCATAACTTTTTGAGCCCGTTGATCTGATGTGCCAATTACCACGCGATCTGGCTTCAAGAAATCACTAACGGCAAATCCTTCGCGTAAAAACTCAGGATTAGAAACTACGGCAAACTCTACTTTTGAGTTCTTTGCAATTGCATGATGTACTTTTTCTGCCGTTCCAACGGGAACTGTGCTTTTATCCACAATCACCTTATAATCAGTGATTAATTTACCAAGCTGCTCAGCAACACCTAAAATGTACGATAAATCAGCAGACCCATCTTCTCCGGGAGGTGTTGGTAGTGCTAAAAAAATGATTTCAGCGTCTTTAATACCTTCTTCTAATGACGTTGTAAAAGATAACCGATTAGCAGCAATGTTTCTATCAAATAAGGTATCTAAATTAGGTTCATAGATTGGGACTTCTCCATTCCTTAAACGTTCGACTTTTTTTTCATCAATATCAATACATACAACCTGGTTTCCTGTTTCAGCAAAACACGTTCCTGTAACTAAACCAACATAACCGGTTCCAACAACTGCAATTTTATTCATAATAGTAGTAGGTATAAAATTAGTTGTTTATATACTCAGCAACCGTTTTTGTAATCAGTTCTAATTGTTCTTGCTGCATTTCCGTGTGTATAGGTAATGAAATCACCCGCTCTGTTAACCAATCAGTAACAGGCAAAGATAAATCTCCGCTTCCAAAAGATGCGAACATTTTTTGTCGATGAGCTGGTATAGGATAATAAATCATGGATGGAATATCTCTTTCAGCCAGGTATTCATTCAATCCATCACGATTATGACCTTCCAAAGTCAAGGTATATTGATGAAACACATGTTTTGAGTCATCAGCACGAAATGGAATTTTAACTCCATTCATTGAACCAAAAATACTGTCGTAATAATCAGCAACTTCTCTTCGGGCATCAATATAATTATCTAGTTGTCTTAACTTTATTCGTAATACAGCAGCTTGAATGGTGTCTAAACGAGAATTACACCCAACAACATCATGATAATATTTTTTACTCTGACCATGATTTGCAATCATTTTCAACTTAATAGCTAGTTCATCATTGTTTGTAAATATCGCTCCACCATCACCGTAGCATCCTAAGTTTTTAGAAGGGAAAAATGATGTACATCCAATATCTCCGATAGTACCCGTTTTAACAACAGTTCCATCCGTTAAATGATAATCAGAGCCAATTGCTTGGGCATTATCTTCAATTACAAACAAATTATATTTCTTCGCAATTTCCATAATTACATTCATATCCGCTGCTTGACCATATAAATGCACCGGAACAATTGCTTTCGTTTTAGGTGTAATTGCCGCTTCTATTGATGCAGCATCCACGCAAAAAGTATCCTTGTTCACTTCTACAAAAACGGGCGTTAATCCCAATAAGGCTATAACTTCTGTTGTAGCAATATAGGTAAATGAAGGCGTGATTACCTCATCTCCTGGTTTCAAATCCAAGGCCATCATCGCAATTTGTAGTGCATCAGTTCCATTAGCACATGGAATCACATGTTTCACAGAAAGATATTCTTTCAAATCCTCTTGAAACGCAGTTACTTCAGAACCATTTATAAAATTAGCATTCTGAATAACATCCATTATTGCGGAATCAATTGCCGGTTTAATTTTCTCATATTGCGAGACTAAATCAACCATTTGAATTTTTTTCATATCCTTTTTATAAAAATGAATGGCAAATGTACTGAAAAAGTAGAAAAACACTATGTTTCTTTCGTTAACAATTGAAAAAATTGGTGTAAAGTTAACATTGATATAAAACATGCGCTTGATCAGATTATAACTTGATTTCCAAAAGAAACAGGGTGTGAAATACTTTAGGCAGATACGTTGATTAGCTATCAAACCCTAAGTAATTGCAACATATTTGGCAAACTAATTTACTTGAAACAAAGTAAAATAAACATATTCAGACTTCCTTGTAAGCTAGATATCACGCGAAGTGAGCGATTTTTAAAACTCTATTCCCAACCCAAAAGTTGAAATTTGTTTTGATCAATTTCTAAAGAATATTTATGCTGAATTTCACGAATTAACAATTCGATAGACGCATCTTTCACTGATCTATTTGGTAACACTGCGATAATCTCTCGAGCCGGAGATTCATTATTTATACTTGAAAAAATACGGTGAACATCTTTCTTTTGCTTATCAGGCAACTGATAATTTGAGGGGACAAGTGTATATCCTCCATTGATATCAACCATTTTCATCAGCATTTCAATATTTCCACCTGCATAATTCCATTGATCAAACTCAAGTTCATTGGAAATACTGCAAAAATGCATCATTTGTGTTCGAAGACAGTTTCCTTTATTGAGCAACCAAGGGTGCTGCAAATCCAAAAAGCTTGTGGTTAATTTATTGGGTAATAAACCAGGGAAATACGCCTTAATCTCTTCCGTGTACAGTGGAATCGTTCTCCATTTAGGATGTGAAATTGGACCTGCTAAAATGGCAAGATCAATGGTTTTATTCTCTAACGCTTCGAGTAATTCAATCGTTTTCATTTCTTCAATTTCAACCTGAATATTTTCCATGATTTTTTGCCATATTGGAAATAAACTGGGTATTAAATAGGCCGAAATGGTTGGAATAATTCCCAAGCGGATTCGCTCTTTGTACTTTCCCTCCATTTTTTGTCGAAGAATCTTTATTTTATCAACTTCATGAAGAACTTCTCGGCATATTTTAATTAACTCTTTACCGAACGAAGTTAATTCCAAAGGATTTGTTGCTCTGTCAAAAATGGAATAACCAAGTAACTCTTCCGCTTTTTTTATTTGCATAGAAAGTGTTGGCTGAGTAACAAAACATCTATCGCTTGCTCTCTGAAAATGTCTCTCTTCACTTAAAACAACCAGATAATGCATTTGCTGAATCGAAATCATATAAATTTAATTTATACAAATATAAATTTTATCGATATATTTTATCTCATTTTTGCCTCTACATTTGTATAATCTTAAAATAACATCCAATGAAACTAACACAATCTTACATCGACAAACTCAATCAATTATTAGCGAGTTATGAAATTCATTACCAAAATTTAAGATCGCTTCACTGGAATATAAAGGGAGAAAAGTTTTTTGAACTTCACGTGAAATATGAAGAGTTATATACAAGAAATCAATTCATAATTGATGAATTAGCTGAGCGGATACTAACACTTGGAGAAACACCGCTTAGTCGATTCAGTGATTATCTAATACATAGTGTAATTGCTGAAAACGACTTGATTACTGAAGCCAAAAGGGGTGTTGACTACGTTCTTAGCGCACAAAAACAACTTTTAATTGTTGAAAGAGAACTTTTAAAACTTTCTGAAACACATCAAGACGAAGGTTCAAGCGCTTTGATGTCGGATTTAATCCGGGAGAAAGAAAAAACAAATTGGATGTTTTCATCATGGTTACATCAAATTGAATGAAAAATGAAAATGAAAACCAATCTTACTTAGAAAAACGTAATTTTGTACCCGAACAAGTAAAACAAATATTAACTATAAAAACAAAGAGTAAAATGGCAACATTAGTTGGAAAAAAGGCCCCTTCTTTCAAGGCTGCAGCAGTAGTAAATGGCGGTGAAATCGTAAATGACTTCTCGCTAGATCAATATTTAGGAAAAAATCATGTGATTTTCTTTTTTTACCCAAAAGATTTCACATTCGTTTGTCCATCTGAATTACATGCTTTTCAGGCTGAATTAGACGCATTCGAATCAAGAGGAGTTAAAGTTGTTGCTTGTTCAACAGATACAGAAGAATCACATTGGGGATGGTTACAAGTACCAAAAAACAAAGGTGGAATTGAGGGAGTAAAATATCCAATTGTAGCAGATACTTCCAAAACAATTTCAGAAGCTTTTGGTGTACTTGCTGGAGAATATGAGTACGACATGGATGGTGCTTTAACGGCATCTGGACCAATGATCGCATACCGCGGTTTGTATTTAATTAATAAGGAAGGTATTGTTATGCACCAATTGGTTAACTTTTTTCCATTAGGTAGAAATGTTGACGAAGCATTAAGAATGGTTGATGCTTTACAATATTTTGAAGAAAATGGTGAGGTTTGTCCAGCAAACTGGCACAAAGGAGATGCAGCAATGAAGCCTTCTTTTGAAGGTGTAGCTAATTATTTAGCATCTCACTAAGTTAGATTTACTATTTTTTTAAACCGCTTGCAACAATGTGAGCGGTTTTTTTGTTTCTTTTGCATTAAAATATTACGTATCATGAAAAAATTTATTTTGCTTTTCGCACTTCTTGGATCATCTATCGCTATGAGTCAAATTACTACACCTCGTGCAAGTCCATTAGGTAAAATCGAACAAAAGGTTGGATTAGCTGACATATCAATAAGTTATTATCGTCCGGCAAAAAACGATAGAACTATCTTTGGAGACGTTGTACCTTTTGGCGAAATATGGAGAACTGGAGCAAATGAAAATGCAAAAATTACTACTTCAGATGCTTTAATCTTTGGAAAAGACACACTGAAAGCAGGTACCTATGCCATTTTCACTATTCCCAATCAAAAATCGTGGGATATTATTTTCTATACCGATTATTCGAATTGGGGAACACCTGAAAAATGGGACGATAGTAAAGTTGCTTTAAAAACAACTGGTATTGTTAGTTCTATCAATGATTTAGTAGAAAACTTCACTTTTGGATTTGATAAAATGGAAAATAGTTCTGCTGAAATATGCATGACTTGGGATAAAACTAAAGTATCTATTCCTTTCAGTTTAAACACTAAAGACAAGGTGTTAGCTAGTATTAAAAAAACAATGGCTGGACCAACAGCTAATGACTATCATCAATCAGCTTCATTTTACTTTTCCGAAAAGTTAGATATGAAGCAGGCTATGGAATGGTCAACAAAAGCGGTTGAATTACGCGGAGAATCAGCTTATTGGATGACTCGTTTATTGGCTCAATTACAAGCTGAAAATGGTGATTACAAAAAAGCCATTGAAACGGCAAAAAAATCAATGGAAGCAGCTGAAAAAGATGGCGACATGAATTATGTGAAGCAAAATAAAGCTTCAATTGAAGAGTGGAGCAAAAAGAAAAATTAATCTTTTTTTCGCAACCAACCTAACGTTAAATCATCAGAAACATACCATTTTCCACCTTCTAAGTTCAATTTAAAACGATCTCTGGAAGGTGCACTTGGTCCAGGATTTTGCTGAATAATTTCGATGTAATCCTCACCTACTTCCGAAATAATAGCAACATGACCGTATGGATTATATTCATGTCCGTCAAACACAATTAAATCCTTAACCCTGGGTTTGGACGTTGAACCATTTTTAAATTGCACCAAATTACGCTTGGTATTTATTTCTCCATCCCCAAATTTTGAATTATAAAACTCTCTGGCGTGTCCATAAGAATCGGGCATTTTATGTTTAAAATGTTCGTAATAATAGCGTTTTACAAATTCAACACATTGGTATTTTAGTCCAAGATTGTATCCGTCTTTCGCCAAATGACGCTCACTTACATGACTAACACTTCCGTTGTAAAAAACATAAACACCGTTCAAGGAATCGACAGTATCACCAACTTTTAATTCACGAGATTTTTTTTCTCTGGAACGTGTTTGGGCATGATTAGAACTTCCTTGCGATTCGGAGCAAGAATAACAACAAAGTAAAAAAACAACCAGTTGAATGAATCGCATAACTTTTTGACCAATTTAATCAGTTTCTATGAAAGTTATAAAATTAATCTTCCCAAAAAATTATAATCCCTACTTTTGAGCACAATTCAAACAATGTCCAAACAAACAATTAGTTGGTTATTACTTATTTTGCTAGCCTGCATCTGGGGGAGTTCATTCATCTTAATGAAAAAAGGAATGTTCGCAGACGACGGAACAGCAATTTTTTCATCACAACAAGTTGGTTCATTGCGCATGTTAATTGCGGCATTGGTTCTTTTGCCAATTTCCTTTTCCAAATTAAAAATAATTAGTGCTAAGAATATCATTCCCTTAGCCATTATAGGGTTTTGCGGAAACTTTATTCCCGCGTTCTTATTCACCTATGCGGAAACTGGAATATCTTCAGGACTAGCTGGAATGCTAAATAGCTTCACTCCTATTTTCACCATCATTATTGGGTTTTTCGTATTCAAAACGAAATTGACAAACAAACAACTGATCGGAACAGTTATCGGAACTATTGGAATTGTTGCATTAGTTTTGACCGGTAAAAACGCTTCATTAAATGGAGACTGGGAACATATCTTAGCAATTGTATTAGCAACGCTTTTATATGCGATTAGCCTAAATACCATAAAACACAAATTGTCTGATTTCAGTTCATACGAAATCACATCCTTAGCGTTTTTTATTCTTTTACCGTTTGCGATTAGTGGTTTTTTTATGACGGATACACTCCATACATTTCAAACGAATCCGTTAGCATCCAAAGGAATTTTCTACATTTTCATTTTGTCCGTAGTCGGGACGGCATTAGCAGTGCTCGTTTTCAATCGTATCATTGCCTTTTCTTCCACTTTATTCGCGAGTTCAGTAACCTATTTCATCCCTATTGTAGCAGTTGTAATCGGGTTTGCGTTTGGTGAACGATTAACTGTTTGGCAAATAGTCTCCATGTTTGTTGTTCTGTTTGGAGTGATTACAGCCAATGTTTCCCTGAAGCGGAAGAAAGAATGAATGGGCTCGTCAACATCATTTTAACAAAATAAATCAAACATATTTCAGAATTTCATTTACATTTGAATTGTGATTCGGTCTACACTACTTATTTTTTTCATTTCACTTCTATTTGTTGGCACAATTGGAGTTCCTGTCTTTACGCATTCTTGTCAAAAGGAAGGTCAATTCACTTCTTATTTTCTGCCACTAAATGATCATTGTGAAAAGGAAGAAATTTCGGACCTGCCTCCTTGTTGTAAAAAAGAGAAAGAAGAAAAAGAGAAGAACGATTGCTGTAACGACGAAACCGAAGTTTTTAAACTAAAAGTTGATTACGTTTCTTTTTGGAATAACTTCTCGTTTCAATCATTTCAAATCCCTGAAAACCAATATTTTTCGTTTGATAACGTAATAATTCTTTCTGAGCAGCAAACCCTTCAATCCTGCAATTCTGATCCACCACCAAAACTTTGCGGAAGAGAAATCTTATTAAAAAAACAAGTGCTCATAATTTGATTGTAGTGAACTCATTTCTAGTTATCTAGTTTGTTTCACGAAATCAACATTTTATGAATTTTTTATGTAAAACATTAGTTTTAGGTTTTTTACTACTTCTAACTATTCAAAACTCTTTTGGTCAACTACGCGGATTGATTCAAGGAGAAGATGAAAACGAAAAAAAACCAATTTACAACGCCAAAATAAGGCTGAAAAACGCCAAAACAGGAACGTTATCTAAGGAAGATGGAACGTTCGAGCTAAGTTTGCCCAAAGCGCTTCCGGACACCTTGATTTTTTCAGCCAATGGTTTTTACAACGATACAATCATTGTTTATAAATCAGATCGGTTTGCAGGTATCTCAGTTACACTTTATTCCATGCGAGCTTTGCCGGAATTTATTATTTCTTCACGAAGAACATCAAGTAGTATTTCCAAAATGAAAACCTTGCATGTGGAAGAATTAACTACTGCCGAATTACGCAAAGCAGCCTGTTGCAACCTTTCTGAATCTTTTCAAACCAATGCTTCAGTAGACGTAAATATCACAGATGCTGTATCCGGAGCAAAAAAAATTCAAATGATGGGACTAGATGGAGTTTACACGCAGATACAAATGGAGAATATCCCTTATTTGCGAGGCTTGGAGAGCTCATTCGGTTTGCAATCCATTTCCGGAACATGGATAGAATCCATTCAAATTACAAAAGGAACAGGGAATGTGGTGAACGGCTACGAATCCATGGCCGGACTCGTTAATCTTGAAATTAAAAAGCCCTTAGAAATGGAAAAAGTCTATCTGAATGCTTACCAAAATATTTTCGGAAGATCAGAGCTCAATGCCAATGCAGGATATAAACTTTCCAAAAAATGGAGCACGGGATGGCTTGCACACGCCTCTTCGGTATATGGACAAATTGATCACAACATGGATGATTTCAAAGATTTGCCAACCGGTGATAATATTGCTTTCATGAATCGATGGGCCTATCAAGGCACAAAAATGGAGGCTCAATTTGGTT
>CAIUSK010000064.1 GCA_903901805.1 uncultured Flavobacteriales bacterium | reverse complement strand
TTTTTAATTCTAGATTAATCTGTCCATGAAGGCACAAACTAATAAAACAAACACTCAAATATGTGATAATATTTTTCATTTGTTGATTAATGAAAATGAATACAAGGGTTATTCTTCAGTTAAATATGCTGAAATCTGGCTAAAAATAGGTGGTATTTTATTTATTACGACGTCCCAAACTATAGCATAATTGACTCCTATATAGTCATGAATTAATCTATCTCTCATACCGGCCATATTTTTCCATTCAATTAAAGTCCATTTAACTTTAAAATCAGCTGGTATCTTTTTTGTTGCCTCACCAATAATTTCGAGACTTCTAACAACTGCGCGTTTTAAAGTTTCATCTTGAATAAAATTACTATACGTCAAATTATTCGTTACAGAAACTAAAAATTGACATTCATCTTGAATATGACGCAAATATTCTTTAGGATCCTTAGACATATTGTACCTCACTTAAAATTTTTGGACCGATGTACGGACTTAAGCCATTTTTTGTAACAATTTCTATTTTTTCATATTGAAATAAGTTCTCAAAAAAATCATAAACTGCCATAAAATTGTCATAATTCTCCTTTTCAGGTTCAAATTCTATCAACAAATCAATATCACTTTCTTGGCATTGTTCATTTCGAATATATGAACCAAACAATCCGACTTTTGAAATACCAAACTTTGACAAATTCGATTTATTCGATTTAAGGATTTTTAATATTTTATCTTTCGTTGTCATATTTTACAATACCAAATATACAAAACATAATCGCATTAATTATTGCGAAAATAGTTAATTGCTTTTTAACAAGCAGGTTTATCGAATTTTGAACAAAACATAATTCATTCGTTGCATCCTAATTAAAATAAACGATTTAGCTTTTTTTTGGTACATAATTTTTAAAATCACAACTAATAATGAATCTCCTAATAAATAAAAAAAAAGGACTGCCTTTTACAAGACAGCCCTTTCATATATAGTGACGTTTTTTTCTATCCGAAATAAATCGGGAAGAGAAAAACGGAAAAGAGTCAACCGAAGTAGACTCTTGTAAATCCAAATTTACATCATTCCAGGCATTCCACCACCCATTCCTGCCATTGCAGATGCGGCGTTTGGTTCTTCTGGTTGATCAGAAATAACGCATTCGGTAGTTAATAACATGGAAGCAATTGACGCAGCATTTTCTATAGCAATACGAGTAACTTTAGTTGGGTCAATAACACCTGCTTTAAATAAATCTTCGTATTTATCTGTGCGTGCATTATATCCAAAATCTCCTTTACCTTCACGTACTTTTTGAACAATTACGGCACCTTCACCTCCTGCATTTGCTATTATTTGACGCAATGGCTCTTCTGCCGCACGTTTAACAATTGCAATACCCGTCATTTCGTCTTCGTTCTCACCTTTTAATTTATCCAAAGATTCAATAGCACGAATTAAAGCAACTCCACCGCCAGCAACAACACCTTCTTCCACTGCAGCTCTCGTAGCAGCTAATGCGTCATCTACACGGTCTTTTTTCTCTTTCATTTCAACTTCAGTTGGAGCTCCAACATAAAGAACAGCAACACCACCAGATAATTTAGCTAAGCGTTCTTGCAATTTTTCTTTATCATAATCAGAAGTAGTTGATTCAATTTGTGCTTTGATTTGACCAACACGTGCTTTGATATCCTCTTTTTTACCTTTTCCATTGATAACCGTTGTATTGTCTTTATCAATTTCAATTTTTTCTGCAGTTCCAAGCATTTCTAACGTTGTGTTTTCAAGAGTCATTCCTCTTTCTTCAGAAATAACTTGTCCTCCCGTTAGTATTGCAATATCTTCTAGCATTGCTTTTCTACGATCTCCAAAACCTGGAGCTTTCACAGCTGCTATTTTCAATGATCCTCTTAAACGGTTAACAACCAAAGTTCCAAGAGCTTCACCATCAACATCTTCCGCAATGATTAATAAAGACTTACCATTTTGAACAACTGGTTCTAAAATAGGAAGTAATTCTTTCATACTAGAAATTTTCTTCTCACAGATTAAGATTAATGGATTTTCCATTTCTGTAATCATTTTCTCTGTGTTTGTAACGAAATAAGGAGATAAATAACCTCTATCAAATTGCATTCCTTCTACTGTTTTCACTTCCGTTTCAGTACCTTTTGCTTCTTCAACAGTGATCACACCATCCTTACCAACAACTTTCATTGCTTCAGCAATTAGTTTTCCAATTTTCTCATCATTGTTAGCTGATATAGATGCAATTTGTTGAATTTTTTCATTATCAGATCCCACAACCTTTGAGATTGCTTTCAAGTTTTTCACCACTTCAGCTACAGCCTTATCAATACCTCTTTTTAAATCCATTGGATTTGCACCGGCAGCAACATTTTTCAATCCAGCACCAATTATAGCTTGAGCTAAAACGGTTGCAGTAGTTGTTCCATCACCTGCAATATCTGCAGTTTTAGAAGCTACCTCTTTCACCATTTGAGCACCCATATTCTCTACAGGATCACTTAATTCTATTTCTTTTGCAACTGTTACTCCATCTTTGGTCACATATGGTGCACCAAATTTCTTACTAATAACAACATTTCTTCCTTTTGGTCCAAGCGTAACCTTTACAGCATTTGCTAATGAATCAACCCCTTTTTTCAATTTTTCTCTCGCTTCAACATCGAAATAAATATCTTTTGCCATTTTTCTGAATTTTTAAATTGTTAATTAATTAAATACACCGTAAATATCAGCTTCTTTCATGATAAGGTATGATTTTCCATCAATTTTGATTTCTGTACCTGAATACTGGCCATACAAAACTGAATCACCAACTTTTACAGTCATTGGTTCATCTTTTTTACCAACACCAACAGCCACGATAGTTCCATTTAATGGTTTTTCTTTAGCCGTGTCAGGGATAATAAGACCACTTGCTGTTTTTTGTTCTGCAGGCGCCGCTTCAATCAGAACACGATCTGCCAAAGGTTTGAATTTTACTGACATATTTTATAATTAATTTTTTTTGATTGAATAGTGATTGTCGAATTTTATGCCATTCAATTTTTCACGACAATTTTGCGTTAACTCAAAAAAAAACTGTCAGTACGAATGACATACTGACAGTTTAAAAATGCATAAAATGAATCTTATTACTTAGCCGGTTTTGCTTCTGGTTTTGCTGCCGGTTTTGAACCTTTTTGTTCTTTTTGTTGCTTTTCAGCTTCCTTACGTTGTTGTTCTTGAATTTTCTTTTGATCTGGCGATTTAGAACGGATTGTTAAGAAAATAGATGAAACCATAATAATTGCAGCCAAAGACCAGGTTGTTTTGTCTATGAAATCATTTGTTTTTTGAACACCACCAATTTGTTGTGCCGCTCCAAAGTCGGAACTCAAGCCACCACCTTTTGGATTTTGAATATAAACAACTAAAATTAACAGTATGCTTGCTGCTATAATTAATATTGAAAAAAGTATATACATTGGTTTTAATTTAGTTTTTTCTTTAATTTTCTTATTTGGGATGCAAAGTAACTCTTTTTTTCTGGAATAATCAAGCCTAATTGTTCGTAAACATAAATTGCTTTTGGAATATTTCCTTGAATTTCAAAAATTTTAGCCAAAGTTTCACTTACAGGCAATGTTTCTTCACTTAAACTCTCCTTGGCAATTTTTGCTGGAGAGAAAAATTCTCGCTTCGGTTTATCAAATTCAATGTAGATTAATTCTGGTTCAGAATCATTCATGTCATCGATGCTACCTTCTGAAAAAGTTTCATTTATTTTCAGCCAATTGGTAAACGTCCGAGGTTGTTCAAAATTGATCGATGAACTTTGTCTTGTGCCAGTTTCTTTAATCTCTATTTCCTCTTCATCATCCATGGTTTGATTTACTATTGATAAATCAAATGCAATTTCACTGGCTAATATATCCTTTTCCTCTACATCCTCCAATTGGAAATTTGCGCTCAAACTGGAGGCCATTATTTGTTTTTCCAACGCATCCATTTCAGGATCCGAATCAACTTTCTCGGGATTTAAAATAAAATCAATTGATGGTGATTGAATATCCGTTTCAGCCAAATCGGCTTCGTTTTCTATTTTAAATGAGCTATTTTCAACTAAAGCAACTGGTATCTCTTCGATTGGAGATTCATCGTCACTTTTTGACTCAATATCTTCTGGCAAATCAAAAGAAATTTCTGCTGTTTGAATCGTTTCTTCCTGCTTAGAATCCTCGACTAAAATTTCGTCAGTGCTTTTTTCCGAATGATTATTAAGTAAATCATATAATTGAACTCGATCCGTAATTCGATAGGCAAAATTCTCCAATTCTTCTTCGAAGTGAATATGTTTTTCATCTGAAATTGCCTTTAGATAAACCAACGGAAACACCTGAGAATACGGATATTTAACGCACAATTCTTTCAATTCAACCAAATCAGTCCCCTTGGAAAGAGTAGGATTTTGAATTCGCTGTGCTATTTGATCCCAATTCAACATTACCAATTCGCTAATAATTTATTAATAACATCTTGAACAATTTGTTCATTTATTTGCTCCAACAAACTATTTTCAGCACTGGCCAAATCTGTATTTGAATCATAATCAACAAAACGCGTAGCAGTTAATTTCATGGTTTGTTCTTTCGGAACTGTGATAAAGATACTAAATTGGGCCGTAATTGAAAGCCTGTTTTTAGCTGCATTATCGCCCTGCTGCAAAGCCACTGGAACAACTGTATAGTTAGTTATTATTCCTTCTATGTTTACCTCTCCTTTTCCCGGCTTCGTATTTAATAATAAGCGTGTATTATTTTGAATACCATCTTTGATTGATTCGGATAAATTCGGCGCATAGCTAAGAGGTGCATTTGCTGCATTGCTTTCAATTGTTTTTACAGTAAATGTCTTCCATTCTGGCGGCATCGACCCGGTATCTCTAACCGAAACGCTGTATGGCCAACAAGAAGTTAGAACCCATAACAATGAAGTAAACAGAATTATATTTTTCATTCCGCCATATTGAATTCCTTAATTTTCCGATACAAAGTTCTTTCTGAAATACCTAGCTCTAACGCGGCATATTTTCTTTTTCCCCTATGTTTTTCTAGCGCTTTTTGAATAAGCTCCTTTTCTCGATCTTCTAACGAAAGTGATTCTTCTATTTCTTCGTGTGACTCAAACGATTCTGTTGGTCTATGAATCTGTACATCAGCAAAATTTGAATCGACTGTACTCGGTAAAAAACGTGCTGGCTGAATTGTTCCGCGATTAACCTCATCATAAATCCGATTAACAACTGCTGTTTGATCTCCATTTAAAGAAAACGAACCTCCCTGACCAACTAATTCAAGTACCAATTTTTTGAGATCTGTAAGGTCCTTTTTCATGTCAAAAAGAAATTTGTACATGATTTCCCTTTCCGAAAAACTTTCTTGTTCCTTACCACCAACCATTGCGGGCATTTTTTCTGATGGTGCTGGTAAATAATTGATCAAAACCGAGGCATCCAACTCTCTTTCAGTCTCAATTACTGAGATTTGCTCGACTAAATTACGCAGCTGACGAATATTTCCGGGCCATGTATATTGTTGAACAAGCGCCACTGCATCTTCCTTTAAGCGAATCGATGGCATCCGATATTTATCAGCAAAATCACTTGAGAACTTTCTGAATAACAAATGAATATCTTCTTTTCGTTGACGTAAAGGTGGAAGTGAAATTGGAACAGTATTCAAGCGATAATATAAATCCTCTCGAAACTTACCAGAAGCAATTGCTTGGTTCATATTCTCATTGGTAGCAGCAACAACTCGTACGTTTGTTTTAATCACTTTAGATGAACCCACACGAATAAACTCGCCGGTTTCCAATACGCGCAACAATCTAACTTGTGTTTGCATGGGTAATTCAGCTA
>CAIUSK010000063.1 GCA_903901805.1 uncultured Flavobacteriales bacterium | reverse complement strand
TTATAAACTTGTTCAAATAAATTCTCTGCTAATTTTAAGTCTTTTAATTTGAAATGACAAAAAGCAGAAAAATATTTAGTTTCAATATGATCCGCAGGATAATTTTTTAGAGAATTTAGCGCTTCTTGATAATTCTTATTCTTCGTAAGTTTTTCAATTTCATTAAAGTCTGTCTTATCTAAATTAGAATTTTCGACTTGTGCTTTACAAGAAATAATGGTGATTAATATTATAATGATTGATGTAATATTTTTCATACTCTGGTTATTGCCCTTAACTTACTTATACACGCTACAAACCTTCTTCAATAAACTAAATCTTGTTGTATGTGCGCAGGTTTATTGCTTCAGGCTAAAATAGTAATAATTTACACCAATCATAAAAAGTTGTATGTATTTATTGTGAAATACATTTCGACAAACGTCAATAATTCGGATGACTGAAAAGCATTTTTCCGGTTGTTGAAAGCATTTAAAACAAAAAAAGGTCACGAAACTCGTGACCCTTTGAATATTAATTTGACTTAAATCATTCTTTTTTAAAACGCTTTATCTCTTTATCAAAATCACTTTCGTAGTTAATATCTTGAATTACCCTGAATTTATCAAATTCTCCTTCAGCTTTCAATTTGGCTTCAAACATGGAAACTTTACCCTGGTCTTTTAAAATGGGATAGTTAGATAACTCAAGAAATTTTTCCAAAAAAATAATCCATTGGTTCATATTGAAAGCAATCCCACGTTGTGCGTTATTTTCGGCTAAATCTAAATAGGCTGATACAATTCTATTTAATTCTGTAATGTGTTGATGCGAGAGGTAATTTTTAGCCACCGTAACATCGCTTTTTAGAATTTTACCATCGGGAGCATCTTTCCAAGTCTTTAATCCCATATAAAGTTTAGTAGCATCCGCTTCTGTATAAATTATCTCTGCGGCTGTTTTTCCTGTTATTGCCCAATGAAGTTTGTTCTGAAGATTAGCAAAAAAATGTTTTGTTTGACCGCTTTCCTTATCATAATCAGTACTCAATACATATAAATCCGTGATTTTCTGATAAAATCTTCGCTCACTTGCTCTAATTTCCTTTATCCTTTCTAAAAGTTCATCAAAGTAATCCTGACCAAAGTTTTTTCCTTGTTTTAATCGTTCATCATCCATTACAAAACCTTTGATGATAAATTCATGGAGGGTTGTAGTTGCCCATTTTCTGAAATCAGTTGCTTGATCTGAATTTACTCGGTAACCAACAGCTAAAATTGCTTCTAAACGATAAAATTTGGTTGAATATGTTTTGTTGTCTTTCGCAGTTGTTTCCATTTTGGAAACAACTGAATTTTTATTTAATTCTTGATTTTCAAATATATTCTTTAAGTGTTTGCTGATAGCAGGAACATTGACCCCAAACAATTCTGCGATTGCTTTTTGGGTGAGCCAAAAGGTTCCGTTTTGAAAGTGAACAGAAACTTTTACCTTTTCACTTATTGAACTGTAAAGTAATATTTCTCTTATCTGGTTTTTTGCCAAGGTCATTTGAAATGAATAGTTTTTAATCTAATATAACTTTAAATGTAACAAAACTTTTTCAAAATTTAAACAAAAAAAGGCCACGAAACTCGTGACCCTTCTCATTTCATTTATTTCAATTACAAAGTTCCCCTCAAGGCTTGCTCTC
The DNA here is from genome assembly GCA_903901805.1 of uncultured Flavobacteriales bacterium. Classification (GTDB taxonomy): domain Bacteria; phylum Bacteroidota; class Bacteroidia; order Flavobacteriales_D; family Crocinitomicaceae; genus UBA952. The sequence continues at coordinate 331 of CAIUSK010000063.1, read as the reverse complement.
TTTCAATTGATTCAAACAAGGCTTTAAAATTTCCTGCTCCAAAACCTTTTGCTCCCATGCGCTGAATTACTTCGTAAAATAGAGTAGGGCGATCTTCAACTGGTTTGGTGAAAATTTGCAATAAGTAACCTTCTTCATCTGCATCCACAAGGATGGACAGTCTTTGAAGTTCTTTTATATCTTCCTTCATCATGTCTCTGTGAACACCTAATCGCGCTGGTATTTCATCATAATACGCTTGTGGTGGTGGTGGTAAAAATTCAACCCCACGCGCTTTTAAATCGGCAACCGTTTTAATAATATCATCCGTTGCTAATGCTAAATGTTGTAC
>CAIUSK010000062.1 GCA_903901805.1 uncultured Flavobacteriales bacterium | reverse complement strand
TATTTTACTTTTTAATTCAAAAATTCGTTGCTGCTTCATACTGCCACGAATATTTCGAGCAGCTTGGGTATGGAACTCATGTGTATATTCCAAAAAGTGTAACTGAAAATCATTCCATTCCTTTTCGTTGAAAAATTTACTATGATATTCTAATTCCATTCTTAGTTTTGCCGCCAATTCATAATAATCCGTTCTACCCAAATAATCTAAATCAGCGTCACACAAGAGTTTTTCTAACTGATTTTTGGGTTTCACAGTGAAGGTTGTTGCATGAATACATTGCTGAATAATTTCAATATCAGTAGTTGAATAATCAAAATTAGGTAAATACATTTGGGCAAATTCTATCGCGAAATTTTCATTTTCATGATATTGCACAATAAATCCAATATCATGAAGCAATGCCGCTGTCCGTAGTAATAAAATTTCATGTTTGCCGATTCCTTCTAATTTAGCAAATCTAACAACTGCTTTTTCTACATCAAGACTATGATTAACCGAATGATAGACACAGAAATCTGGCAACATCGCCTTCAATTGATGAATGATGAATTTTCGTGCTTTTGTAAAGTTTAAATACTCCAATTCACCATATTCTAAGCAGGATTTGAGGGTGGCTTTATCTTGAAGACCTTTTCCTTTCAGTTCAAATAAATTTATTTTACCCCCACGTTTTGGAATCTCAAGTGAATGATCAGGAATCATAAACAAGTATTTTTCCACTTGAGTTTTTACGTTTTCGGTCAGTAATATCGTGTTTGAACGTGATGCTTGTTCGGTTCTAGAGGCAATATTTACACTATCTCCCCAAACATCGTAATGAAATTTTGATTTACCTATAACACCTGCTACTAAAGGGCCAGAATGAATTCCAATTCGAATTTCCCAAAAATCCCGATTAAATGCTTCTGCAACACGTTTTTGATTTTCCATGTATGATTTAATCTCCAATGCTGCCAAACATACTCGGATAGCTGGACATGGATTTTTTTCTGTAACCCCACCAATTACCATATATGCATCGCCAATCGTTTTGATTTTTTCTAATTCATACCGACTTATAATCTCGTCAAAGCGATTAAAATATTTTGTTAATTTCCGCACTACTCTGAGAGGAGAAAGATTTCTTGATTTAAACGAGAAATTAACAAAATCCATAAAAAGAATTACGGCATTTTCAATTTTTACAGGTTCTGTATGTTGTTTCAACTGAAAATCAGCGAGAATGGACGTTGGATAAAGTTGAATTAACATACCCGAGATTCTTTTTTTTTCAAAATAAATCTTTTTCCAGTTTTCCAACTTATCCTTCATGAAACGAGTGCTTCCTGTTAGCCATACATCTGATAAATTCAATGTAAAAAATGATGGCTCGACAATACCTCCATCTGTAATATAACCAATGATTACAGGTGATTGAAAATGAAGTGAAGAAGTAATTTCGTCAACAAACTGCTTCGTTTGATTCGCAAATTGCTCCAGATTAATTAAGACAATTCCAATCGGTTGATTATGAATAAGATTAGTCGCATCAAAAAAATTATCTGAACTAATTGGATTATTTCCATTTCCGATAATTGATTTTTTTAGTTCATCTGCATGTTCTTGATGAGATTCCAGCAGAAGAATTGTAACGAAGCGATCAAACATTAACTAAAAATTTGATCTAAATTATTTTTTATCTCAAAGATTTCTAAAATACGGTGAATTACCTTATCCATAATTGCATCAGGACATGAGGCTCCTGAAGTTATTGCTATTGTCACACTATCTTTGGAAGGAATGTAATCAATTGTTTTTTGAAGGGTTTTACTATGTATATCAAAATGAGAAAGTTCATTTTTCGAGGTGAATTCACTTGCACCACGAACAAAATAAACCGGATAATATTGTTCCATTAGTTCCACTAAATGAGTGGTATTTGAACTGTTATAACCACCAACAACAATACCGAAATCAGCAGTCTCTTCTAATAAACCATGGGTTGCTGACTGGTTTTCATTTGTCGCATAACACAAGGTATCACGGGTATCAGCTATGTGGTTTTTAATATCATCCACTCCATACTTCTCTATCATAACTTGACGCAAATAATCAGTTATTTCTTGAGTGTCTGTGGCTAACATCGTTGTTTGATTAACCACTCCTATTTTGGTTAAATCTTTTGACAAATCAAAACCATCGGAGTATTTCCCCGCAAAATCGAGGTGAAAACTTTCAGCATTTTTGTTTCCTTTTATATATTCTGCCAACAATTTCGCTTCATTTAAATCTTTTAAAATCAATGATGCTCCATGTTGAATAGCACGTGAAAAAGTAGCCCTAGTTTCTTCATGATTGTATTTACCATGAATAATAATCGTGTGACTCGTTTGACCTAATTTTTCTGATCGATTCCAAACCTTTTCAACGAACGGACAGGTTGTATTATATTTTTGAACATCAATTCCTTTTGAAAGCAATATTTTTTCTATTTGAACAGTCGTTCCAAAAGCAGGAATTAGTACGATATCCGACTCGTTCAACGAATCAAACGGAATTAATTGATTCCCATCAGTATCTTGAAGAAATTGAATGCCATTTGCCAATAGATCTTCATTTACATCTGGATTGTGAATCATTTGACTTAACAAATAAATGCGTTTACCTGGGTTTTCATGTAAAGCCCTGTAAGCAATCTCTATGGCATTTTCTACACCATAACAAAAACCAAAATGGCGTGCAATCAACAAGCGTACTCTTCCGAAATCTATTACTGTTGGAGAGAAATCTTTTTTTCTTGGATCATCCAATTTACGTTGAGCCTTAACCCTAGCAATAATGGATGAACGGTAAAACTCCGGAATTTGGAACTGTTTCATTTTTTATTTTTAAAACGCGGTGTTAGTCGCTTTTGTTCATTGAATTTGTAAAGGTAAAAAGAAGCTCATTATCAATTCCAAATTCCGCTGAAAATTTTACACAGTTTAAATCGTTAATCGCTTTGTGTTTTGTAATTTTGAATTAATGGATTACAAACAGATACTTTCTTCTATAAAAAATAAGGATTTTAAGCCTGTTTATGTTTTACACGGAGAAGAGCCTTATTTTATTGATAAAATTGCAGAAGCCATTGAAGAAAATGCGTTAGTGGAACACGAACGCGATTTTAATCAAACAATTGTCTACGGAAGAGATGCAGATATTCTGACTATAATCAGCGAGTTAAAAGGTTATCCCATGATGGCCGAAAGAAGGCTTGTTGTTATTCGAGAAGCCCAAGATTTCAAACAAGTGGAACAATTAGAATCCTATGTTGAAAATTTGCTAGAAACTACTATTCTTGTGGTTTGTTACAAATATAAAAGTATTGATGCTCGAAAAAAATTCTTGAAAGAGTCCTCCAAAAAAGGGGTAGTTTTTAAATCTGAAAAAATTAGAGAATATCAATTACCGGACTGGATTGTGACCTATTTGAAAGGAAAAGGTTTTATGATTTCATCAAAAGCAACTATGCTTTTAGCGGAAAATGTTGGTAATGATTTATCGCGATTGGTGAACGAAATCGATAAACTATCCCTTTTAGTGGAAAAAGGCACCACGATTAACGAAGTGCACATTGAGGAAAACATTGGGATTTCAAAAGATTACAACGTGTATGAATTAACAAATGCACTAGCCAAACTAGATATTACAAAAGCGAATAAAATTGTTCATTATTTTAGCCAAAATCCAAAAGCAGCAGATTTAACCAATATTGTATCCAATTTGTTTAAATTTTTCACACAGCTCATGCGTGTTCATTTTGCACAGAATAAATCAAGAGAATTTATTGCTAATTCGCTAAAAGTACATCCATTTGTTGCGGGTGAATTAATTCAAGCTGCTGGAAAATTTGCACCAAAGAAAATTGCTGCAAATATTGAAATTCTCTATGAATTTGATTTAAAGTCAAAAGGATTGAACAGTAATAATGTTCCACAAGGAGAGTTGATGCAAGAACTAACCTATCGATTACTTCACTAATGCACCGATTTTACACCCCTGAATTAGCTGAGTCAACGACACTATTCACATTGTCTGAAGCAGAATCCAAGCATGGCATTCAGGTGATGCGCTTGAAGGAAAATGATTCGATAGAACTATTTAATGGCTATGGGATTTCTGCCATTACAACAATTATTGATCCACATCCCAAACGATGCACTGTTAAAATCGAAAAAATCACCATTCATCCTATTGAAAAAATAATTCACATTGCCGTTGCGCCAACAAAAAATATGGATCGCATGGAGTGGTTTATTGAAAAAGCTACCGAAATAGGGTTAACAAAATTGAGTTTAATACTTTGTCAAAACAGTGAACGACGCGAAATTAAATTGGATCGATTGGAGAAAACTGCTATCGCGGCTGTGAAGCAATCTGGACGTTATTTTCTGCCTGAAATTACTGGTCTCATCAAATGGAAAGATTTTTTGAAACAATATCCATCTGGTTTGATAGCCCATTGTCGAGATAGAGAAAAAATGAAGATTGATACTTCCTTTCAAAATATGGTGATTGTAATTGGTCCAGAAGGTGATTTTACGCTCGAAGAAATTGAATTAGCGCTTACCACAGGATATGTACCAATAACATTAGGCGAAAATCGATTACGCACAGAAACCGCAGCTTTAGTAGCGTGTATGCAAGCAAAATTTAGCTTGTAACTCTCTAACTTATTTCGCCAATTTCAATCCTTCTTCCAACCATTTTTTGAATGCTTCGGCATTTCCATGGTGTTCAAAATCTGCAGGACCATTAGCTAAATCTTTTCCATCTGGAGAAAGCATTCTGTAATGAGGTTGAGAATTACTTTTGTATCTACTCATTTGAAGAAATCCCCATTTATGTCCTACTTGCGTAATTGACATCTTTTTTCCCGGAGCATATTCCAATTCCTTATGTTCGGAAGCAGGTAATTCCTTTTTTTCATCCACATACAACGAGGCAACAACTACTTTATCCTTCAAAATAGATAAAACACCTTCGGCATTCCAAACCGTTTCTTCCATTTTTCGGCAATTTTGACAACC
>CAIUSK010000061.1 GCA_903901805.1 uncultured Flavobacteriales bacterium | reverse complement strand
CTGTCAATCCAATTATTGGGAATGCTATAATTAATTGTCATAAACTCAAAGGTCCATCTGGTCCATTATTATTAATTGATAAGAAACTCATTCAGGGAAAAGATTTAAGCGATTTTATTCAATATAAAAATGCAGAATATACTGTTTATGGTGTAAACTGGATAAATCGCAAAAATGAAAGAATAATTGAAATTCTTAATATTTTAGAACTTGACATTACAAGAAATATTAGTCATTTTAAGAAATATCTATCTAAGAACAAAATATCAAATTTAAATTGGATAAAAGAAGCAAATCTATTAATCTATCAAATTAAATAGCTTCTGATTATTGTTTAAATTCGTTTTTTTTTAGTATAATTTCAATTTCTAAAACTTTAAATTACTTCACCAATTTACGATACTTGATTCGCTTCGGACCTGCATCTCCCAAGCGTTTTTTGCGATTTTCTTCGTATTCAGAATAGCTACCTTCAAACCAATAGACCTGAGAATCGCCCTCAAAAGCTAAGATATGTGTACAAATACGGTCCAAGAACCAACGGTCGTGAGAAACTACCACAGCACAACCCGCAAAATCTTGAATCCCTTCTTCCAAAGCTCTCAAAGTGTTCACGTCAATATCATTCGTTGGCTCATCCAGTAAAAGTACATTTGCTTCGGTTTTCAGTGTCATTGCTAAATGCAAACGATTTCGCTCTCCACCGGAAAGAATTCCCACTTTTTTGTTTTGATCAGATCCATTGAAATTAAATTTGGACAAATATGCGCGTGAAATAATTTTCTGATTACCCACTTCTATGTATTCCAATCCATCGGAAACGACATCATAGACTGTTTTTTCTGGATTAATGTCTTTGTGGTTTTGATCCACATAGCCGATTTTCACTGTTTCACCTATTGAAAATGTTCCAGCATCAGCTTCCAATTGTCCCATGATCATTTTAAAAATCGTTGTTTTTCCTGCACCATTTGGACCAATGATACCTACAATTCCGGCTGGTGGAAGTTTAAAATTTAAGTTGTCATACAACAATTTATCACCAAATGCTTTAGCCACATTTTCAGCATCAATTACATTCATTCCCAAGCGTGGTCCATTTGGTATCGGAAGCTCAAGTCGTGCTTCTTTTTCCTTTGAATCTTCAGCCATCATTTTATCGTAATTCGTCAAACGCGCCTTACTTTTCGCTTGTCTCGCTTTCGGATTCATGCGCACCCATTCCAACTCACGGGCCAACATTTTTTGTCGTTTCGATTCCGATTTCTCTTCCTCTTTCAGGCGATTTCCTTTTTGCTCCAACCATGATGAATAATTTCCTTTCCATGGAATACCCTCTCCCCTATCCAACTCTAAAATCCATCCTGCCACATTATCCAAGAAATAACGGTCGTGAGTAACAGCAATGACTGTTCCTTTATACTGTTGTAAATGTTGCTCCAACCAATCAATTGATTCAGTGTCTAAATGGTTGGTAGGCTCATCCAATAATAATATATCCGGATTTTGCAGCAACAATCGACATAATGCCACACGGCGTTTCTCTCCTCCTGAAAGTGTACCAATCAGTTGATCGTCTGGTGGACAACGCAATGCATCCATAGCTCGTTCGAGTTTTGTATCTAATTCCCAGGCATCCAATGCATCAATTTTGTCTTGAACTTCTCCTTGGCGAGCAATCAGCTTATCCATTTTATCCGGGTCATTCAAAATTTCTTCATCCATAAATGCATTGTTGATTTCCTCATATTCCTTCAATACATCCACCGTTTCATGAGCACCTTCCATCACAATTTCTTTCACTGTTTTATTGGCATCCAATTCAGGTTCCTGAGGTAAATAACCAACCGTATATCCAGGAGAAAAAACAACATCACCCTGATACGACTGATCCAAGCCAGCTATGATTTTCATGACGGTGGATTTACCTGACCCATTCAAACCGATGATTCCGATTTTTGCTCCGTAATAGAATGATAAGTAAATGTTTTTTATAATTTGTTTTCCTTGCGGAGTTTGCTTCGAAACCCCCACCATTGAAAATATAATCTTTTTATCGTCTGACATTTTTCTAGTTTTTATGCAAAATTAAGCATTTAATCGATTTCTTTTTCAATTGAGTCTGTTGGTATAATGCTTATCTTTGCAATCTATTTGAAAATTATTATGGCACTAAAATGTGGAATTGTCGGCTTGCCGAATGTAGGAAAATCAACATTGTTCAATTGCTTATCCAATGCAAAAGCGCAATCTGCTAATTTTCCATTTTGTACAATTGAACCCAATATCGGAACTATTTCTGTTCCTGATCCGCGGTTGGAAAAACTTGAATCTTTAGTAAATCCAGAACGTGTGGTCCCAACAACTATGGAGATTGTTGATATTGCCGGTTTGGTAAAAGGAGCATCCAAGGGAGAAGGATTAGGTAATCAGTTCTTAGCAAATATTCGTGAAACAGATGCCATTTTGCATGTGTTGCGTTGTTTCGACGATGGAAACATCATTCACGTAGATGGTCGTGTTGACCCCGTTAGTGACAAAGAAATTATTGATATTGAACTGCAACTTAAAGATTTGGAAACAATCGAAAAAAAAATAAGCAGTTTGTCCAGAGTAATCAAATCTGGGGATAAAGACGCAGTAAAAGAAAATGAACTGTCTTTTAAAATAAAAGAAGGATTAGAAAAAGGACTTTCTGTTCGTGGGTTGGATTTTACAGAAGAAGAATTCGAAATCATTCAAAAATTTCAATTGATCACATCTAAACCTGTCATGTACGTTTGTAATGTGGATGAATCATCCGTAAAAACGGGAAATAACCATGTGGATGCAGTGCGGAAAGCCGTGGAGCACGAAAAAGCAGAAGTTTTGGTTATTGGAGCAAAAATTGAGGCTGATATCACTGAATTAGAGACCTACGATGAACGTCAATTATTTTTGGATGAATTAGGACTTGAAGAACCAGGAGTTAATCGATTGATTCGTTCCGCTTATTACCTATTGAATCTACAAACCTATTTCACGGCTGGTGTCAAAGAAGTGCGCGCATGGACCATTCGAAAAGGAATGACAGCACCACAAGCAGCGGGAGTAATACACTCAGATTTTGAAAAAGGATTTATTCGCGCTGAAGTAATGAAATACAACGATTTTACAACTCTAGGAACTGAAGCAGCTGTAAAAGAAGCTGGAAAATTCAAAGTAGAAGGAAAGGAATATGTTGTCGAAGATGGAGATTTAATGCATTTTAGATTCAATGTTTAAATGAACTTATAACTGAAAAATGATTAAAGCAAATAACCCCCAATTGGTATCTTGGGTTGAAATTCCTGAAGGATCAGATTTTCCTATTCAGAATTTACCCTTTGGAATTTTTAAAACTAGTTATTCCGATGCTCGCGTTGGAGTAAGAATAGGAAATTATATACTTGACCTAACAGTGGTTCATAATTTGGGCTACCTAAGTAGTTTAACTTTTACATTGAATGATTTCTCTTCATGCTTTCTGAATGAAATGATGAAAAGAGGAAAGATTGACTGCCGTAATTTACGCAATCGAATTTCAGAATTGTTGCAGGTAGATAACTTTGAAATGCAAGAAAAAGCTGATCAGGTGTTAATTCCGGAGGAGGCTGTTATTATGCAAATGCCTATTCAAATTGGAGATTACACAGATTTTTATTCAAGCAAAGAACATGCAACCAATGTTGGAATGATGTTTCGTGATCCAGCAAATGCTTTATTGCCTAATTGGTTATGGATTCCGGTTGGATATCATGGTAGAGCAAGTTCGGTTATTTTATCGGGACAAGACATTCATCGACCAAAAGGACAAATCAAACCAGATCCAAACGCTGACCCCATATTCGCACCATCGCGTCAAGTAGATTTTGAGTTAGAAATGGCATTCGTTACGTTCAATGGAAAACCACTTGGAGATTCAATTTCAACAAGTGAGGCAGAAGACTTTATTTTTGGATTATGTTTATTCAATGATTGGTCGGCACGCGATATTCAAGCCTGGGAATATGTACCACTCGGACCTTTTTTGGCAAAAAACTTTGCATCTTCTCTTTCCCCTTGGATTGTTACTTTGGATGCACTAGAACCCTTTGCGGTGGAAACAGGGAACCAAAATCCAGAGGTGCTTTCCTACCTGAAATTTGAAGGAAAAAAATCATACGATATTCAACTCGAAGTAGGATTACAGCCTGAAAATGCAGAAGAAACAACTATTTGTAACTCTAATTTCAAATACATGTATTGGAATATGGCGCAACAATTGGCCCATCATACGGTGAACGGTTGTAACGTGCGTTGCGGCGATCTAATGGGTTCTGGTACAATTTCGGGATCTACCCCAGATAGCTTCGGATCCATGTTAGAATTAGCATGGCGAGGAACGAAACCATTAACCTTGAAAGATGGATCAGAACGAAAGTTTATTGCAGATAATGATACCGTTATCATGAGAGGTCATTGCGAAGCAAATGGAGTTCGAATTGGATTTGGAGAAGTTTCGGCAAAAATAGTACCCGCTAAATTAGTGTAGTCGTGTCAAAAGTACATCCGGAAATTGATTTAGTTCAAGAGCGAAAAGAAATTCTAAACGCTTTCAAAGGGCTCATGAGGGCCATGAAGGATAGAAGTCGCGAAGAAACTAGACTGATCCGGAAGGCATTTGATATGGCGCTTGAGGCACACAAAGATATCCGAAGAAAATCGGGCGAACCCTATATTTACCATCCCATTGCCGTAGCTCGAATTTGCGCCGAGGAAATGGACTTGGATGCTACTGCTGTGGCATGTGCCTTGTTGCATGACACGGTTGAAGATACATATATTACTCTACAAGATATTGAAGATTCTTTTGGGAAAAAAGTACGAAGAGTAATCGATGGCTTAACGAAAATTCCAGAAGTTTTTGATGAAAATGCATCTGTTCAGGCAGAGAATTTCCGAAAAATGATTCTTACTATATCGGATGATTTCCGAGTAGTTTTAGTCAAACTAGCAGATCGCTTGCACAACATGCGCACACTAGGTAGTATGCGGCCAGATAAACAATTAAAAATTGCATCTGAAACCAAATTCTTATATGCCCCATTGGCTCATCGCTTGGGTTTGTATGCGGTAAAAATCGAATTGGATGATTTATCCATGCTCTATTGCGAGCCAGAAGCGTATCTTAAAATTGAATCAAGCTTAAAAAGCTCCAAAGATGTTAGAAATCGGTTTATTAGACGATTTGTAACTCCAATTAGGGAAACATTGCTCCATGAAGGGTATATATTTGAGATAAAAGCACGTACGAAATCAATTTCCTCCATTTGGAAAAAAATGCAAGACCAAGACATTCCATTTGAGGAAGTATATGATATTTTTGCTGTTCGAATCATCGTTGAAACTCCTGTTGAGCTTGAAAAACCAGATTGCTGGAGAATTTATAGCTTGGTAACCGATTTTTATCAACCTAGCCCCGAACGCCTACGTGATTGGATATCAACTCCAAGAGCTAACGGATATGAATCACTGCACACAACGGTAATGTCTCCACAAGGAAAATGGGTGGAAGTTCAAATTCGTTCTAAACGAATGGACGAAATAGCGGAAAAAGGTTTTGCAGCTCATTATCGATATAAAGAGTCTAAAAATGACGACAACAAGTTCGATCGGTGGATTACAGAAATACGTGATTTATTGGAAAGTGCAGATTCAAACGCACTTGATTTTGTTAATGAATTTAAATCCAATTTATTCAATGATGAAATCTATATTTTCACCCCAAAAGGTGAATTACGGGTCTTACCAGTTGGTTCAACCGTTGTTGATTTTGCATTTGATATTCATACAGATATTGGAAATAAATGCATTGGAGCAAAAGTAAATAATCGATTAGTACCCCTAAGTTACCAGTTGCAAAATGGTGACCAATTAGAAATAATTACATCTAACAAGCAAAAACCTTCAGAAGATTGGTTGCGGTTTGTTGTTTCAGCTCGCGCAAAGCAAAAAATCAAATCTTCGTTAAATGAAGAGCGAAAAATTATTGCGCAAGATGGCAAAGAAATATTAACTCGGAAATTCAAACAACACAACCTTAAATTTAATTCCGAGAACATTACTTTTCTAACGCATTACTTTGGTGTTCAAAGTGCAACTGAATTGTATTTCCGCATAGCTAAAGGGAAAATAGATCTTTCCAAATTACGGGATATTGATGAATCAAATGGAATTCTTCAGAAGAAAGTAACGAAAATCACCAATAAAAAAATAGACCAGGAAGAAACAACTTTTGTAAACAGTAAAGAAGATACGTTAATCATTGGAGATGATTTCAATGGCTTTGATTATAAAATAGCCCAATGTTGTAATCCAATTCCCGGGGATAAGGTATTTGGGTTCATTTCCATTTCTGATGGGATTAAAATTCATCGATTCAATTGTCCCAATGCGGAAAACATGATGTCTAAAATGGCCTACCGATGTATAAAAGCAGCGTGGAAATCCGAAAAACTGATTGAGAGAGAGGCGGCCATAAAGATTATGGGAATCGATCAAATGGGATTGGTAAATAAACTAACGGAAATTATCTCCAAAGAAAACAACGTAAATATGAAAAGTATTTCATTTGATACGGAAGATGGTATTTTTGAAGGTAAAATTCGTGTAATGGTATATGATACCGAGCATTTAGAATTATTGATGCAAAAATTTGAACAAGTAGAGGGAGTTCAAAATGTTTCTCGGTGGGACAATCAAGAAAAAAAAGAGTGATAATCAATTAAAACCCCATAGGCTCGAGATTAATCCCGAGCCTATGGGGTTTAAATTGATTATCACTCTTTTTTCTCTTGATTGTCCCATCGAGAAACATTTTGAACTCCCTCTACTTGTTCAAATTTTTGCATCAATAATTCTAAATGCTCGGTATCATATACCATTACACGAATTTTACCTTCAAAAATACCATCTTCCGTATCAAATGAAATGCTTTTCATATTTACGTTATTTT
>CAIUSK010000060.1 GCA_903901805.1 uncultured Flavobacteriales bacterium | reverse complement strand
TCAAAGGAGCAACCTGACCAATCTTGATATTCATTATTTGGCCAAACAATGCTGAACCGCATGTGATTGAAAGAAACAGAAGAATTATTTACATGTTATATTGAACTAGAAAGCTAATTTACACTTTTATTTGACGAACAAACAAACCCAACTTATAAAAGTCAAACATCCAAAGAAAAAAATATCCCGATTGCAGTAATTTTAACAACATCGGACGACCTATTAAAAACATTAAATTGACCAAGTTGATCAGTTTCCATTTCTTTATTTTTTCATAAAAACGAATCAATCTAATACGCTTTATTTCGGGTATTTCACTTGATTTTCCATACAATAGAACTAAATTCTGAATGGCATTTTTGGTTTTAATTAAAAATAACTCGTTGGAATCCAAATGTTTATTTAATACTGGATTTTCTATGTGGTCAATTTTTATATTGTTCCGATCTAGCTCAATACCAAATAAGGTGTCTTCGTGTCCATAGCCAACCAACTCACTGTTAAATTTAATAGTGGAAAAAACACTTCGTTTAATTGCAAAATTATTGGTTTTAAATCCGCCACTTATTTTTTTTCTTTCGGTTGCATTTTTGCTTTCGCGCTTGCGACTATATTCCCACCGTAACAGATGTTCTCTGTCTGGTGTATCGGGTAAATAGATACTTGCACCAACTAATACGTCCGGTGAGTTTTCCTGGATGAAATCTATGTATTTCTGAATAAATAAAGAATCTATTATCTCTGAATCACCATCAATAAACAGAAGGAATCCTCCTTGGGCATATTCTAAAAATAAATTTCGAATTTTCGAACGGCCAATATTTTCTTCTAATTCAATGTAATTACAACTATTTTTTATCGATTCGTTTTTGAGTTTCCAATCAATATCCGAACAATCATCAATTACGATAATCTCAACGTGGTTTTCTAAGGATTCACATTGATCAGCAAGACTTTTGACCAACGAAATCACTTCACCATTAAAAACAGGAATACAAACCGAAATCAATGGAGCCTCAGACACTTATTCTAATTTAGTATGGAATCAACCCAACCTTTTCCCCAATTTTCTTGTTCATCAATAGTCCAAAGTTCTGGGAAAAAGATTCGTTTCTGAAAACGTGGAGGTAAATACTTTTGCCAATTGGTCCCGCCGGTGGCAGCAATATCCGCAGGTTCACTTGCTAAATAACGCACGGCAGACTTATAGTGAGCCAATGGCCAATTAATATTTACATGAATATCGTGTTGGCGCAAAACTGCAATAATAGCAGGGTCCTTTTGATCCTCAATGGATAGTCTCTGGTATACTTTCCATAAATTTTTATCCGCGCATTTTTCACCTAGTCGAATAAATTGTTCCTTGTATTTATCTTCAAACTGGGTTAGCGTGAGCGTTTTTTTACCTGTTTTAATTTCAGTGGCTCCCTCTTTCCAATAAATATGTTCAAATAGTTTCTCTATTTTGGGTTCAGACCTCATCAACTCTCTCTTGTCCTTATGCACAAGGTTGATAAAATCTGTTGAATAGATTTCAATTTCCCGATATTGGGCAGATTGAAAACCACTTGCTGGCAACAATGACATCCTAAATTTTAGAAATTGCTCCTGATCCATTCCATCGACCATAATTTCAAAACTGCTTATCAATGCATCGAAATAGCGATTAATTCGCTTAACTCGACTTAGGAAAAAATCTTTGGAACAGTTAACCTGATTTCCCAACTGTTCAAATTCACGCAAGGATAATTTAAAATATAATTCAGTAATCTGATGATACATAATAAAAACAACCTCGTCTGGATACGTAGTTTTGGGCTTTTGTAAACTTAGTAAGGTATCTAACTCAATGTAATCCCAATATTTTGTGACATCAGCATGCAACAAGCCATCTAAGTACGAAACTAAATCTTGACCTA
>CAIUSK010000059.1 GCA_903901805.1 uncultured Flavobacteriales bacterium | reverse complement strand
TTTTTTAGATAAATCATATTTTACAGGATACAATTAAGCTATCAATTATTAAATTTATTACATTTGTTCAAGATTATGGCAGGAAGTGTAAATAAAGTTATTTTAATTGGAAATCTTGGTAAAGATCCGGAAATCCGTAGACTTGAAAGTGGCGTTATAGTAGCAAGTTTTACGTTAGCAACTTCTGAAACATATACAGACAAGTCTACTGGTGAAAGAAAGGAGATCACCGATTGGCACGATATCGTTATGTGGAGAGGTTTGGCTGAGGTTGCAGAGAAATACCTGAAAAAAGGAATGAAAATTTATTTAGAAGGAAAGCTCAAAAAGAAAAGCTGGCAAGACAAAGAAGGAAATGTACGCTATTCAACTGAAATAATTGCCGATGAAATGACTATTTTGTCTGCGAAAAACGAAAACACAACTAAATTTTTAAAACAAGATTTATATCCCTCTGAAGGAACTCCTACTCCACCCGCTCCACTCGGAAATTTAGAAAGTTCACCCGATGACATATTACCTTTTTAACCTATGTTAATTACAGAGCCTCCCAGTTTTATTTTTATAGATCAAGCAGAACCGTTGATTTTATTTGGCATTTCAAATTCTGTAGGCATTTACTTCTTCGTAATACTTGCATTGCTTTTTATTTCTGCAATGATGTCTGGTTCGGAATCAGCATTTTTCTCTTTAGGACCAAAAGAACTTGATCAACTAAAAGAGGATGAAAGTTCAAGTTCAAAACTCATTCAAAAATTATTGGATAAGCCGCGCGATTTATTAGCTACCATTTTAATTACCAATAATATGGTAAATGTTGGGGTCGTTATATTGAGTTCATTTATTTTGAATGAATTCTTCCCAACTTCTGCGGAAGTTAATCATTTACTTCGTTTTCTATTAGACGTTATTGGAATCACTTTCGTTATTTTATTAACGGGTGAGGTTTTACCAAAGATATATGCGAACAAACATCCTTTATTGATAGCTAAATTAACTTCCAAACCACTTTTCTTTTTAAGTAAATTACCACCGATTTCATGGATTCGTATTGTATTAGTTAATGGCGGAGCATTGGTAAATAAACTCAATAAAAATGCGGCAATAAAAATAACTTCTGACGACTTAGAGCAAGCGTTGGCTTTGACCAAAGAAGAAAATGGGTCGATTGAAGAACACAAATTATTAGAGGGAATTGTACGATTTGGAAACACCGAAGCTTGTCAAATAATGAAATCTAGAATGGAAATATCCGCTATTGAGGAGAATGTTTCTAGTAAAGAATTACTTGCATTTATTTTGGAGTCAGGCTATTCAAGAATTCCAATTTACAGCGAATCTTTGGATAATGTAATTGGTATTCTCTACATCAAGGATCTTTTACCATTTTTAAATCATCCCGATGAATTTGAATGGAAACAAATGGTGCGCAAACCCTTTTTTATTCCTGAAAATAAAAAAATTGACGATTTATTAAAGGAGTTTCAACAAATGAAAATGCATTTAGCAATCGTTGTGGATGAATATGGAGGAGCTTCTGGACTAGTAACATTAGAAGACATTTTAGAGGAAATTGTTGGTGATATTACAGATGAATTCGATGAAACGGAATTAGTCTACACCAAAGTAGATAATCACACGTATATTTTTGAAGGAAGAACTGCCTTGGTAGATTTTTACAAAGTTACGTCAATTGATTCAAAAGAATTTGAACAGTTGAAAGGTGAATCTGATACGCTAGGAGGTTTTTTAATTGAGCAGGCAGGGAGAATTTTAAAAAACAATGAATTTATTATTTGTAATCAAGTTAAAATGATCGTTGAATCTTCTGACAAAAGACGTATTAAAATGATCAAATGCATTCTTCCTCAATCCATTGAAAATGAATAAAAAATCTTTTAAAATAGTATTCCTTTTACTTCTCATAGCATGTTCGATTATCAGTTGTGATAATGAAATATCAATCCCTAAGCCTTCAACACATTTGATGGTGGATTTGCCGGAACATTCATATCAAAAATTTAGTGATTCTTCATATTTCTCATTTGAAATCCCTAAACTTTGGTCCGTGAGTAATGACCCTCAAAGAATTTATGATGCAGTCATTCGTGGTTATAGAAAGGATATGAAGGATAAGAGTGCTCTATCTTTCTTTATTGGAAAAAAAATAAACGGTGATATTCATATTCAGTATTACAAAATTGATACTACTAATACAGTAGCTAAATTGGTTAATGAAACTGGAGTTAAAATTGATGAGCATAAAATGAGGGCTCAACAAGTTACAACTAAAGATTTTATTTTTCGAGACAAAAAAGTTTATGGAACGTTATTTGAATTTGTTGGTAATTCAGCAGTTAATTTTGAGTTTCATTTGACAGATTCTGTTGATAATTTTGTTCGAACCGCTGTCATACTATACACGACACCTAATTACGACTCCCTTCAACCGACACTTAATTATATCAAAACAGACCTAGTTCATTTAATCAATACATTTGAATGGAAAAAACAGTAAAAACTGTTGTCCTGGCATTAGGAAGTAATTTAGGAAATCGTTCAAAAAATATTGAACAAGCCATTAATCGAATTCAAAACGAGATAGGAAACGTAATTGCAAAAGCAGATTTTATCGAAACTGAACCTTTTGAAATGGAATCGTCTGATGTTTTTTTTAACACTTGTATAGTTATTCAAACGAGTATTTTGCCTTTTGATTTATTACAAATGCTTCAATCAATTGAAATCGAATTAGGAAGACCTGCAAATACGAAAGGAAAAAAGATTGCTAGAACCATTGACTTGGATATCATCTTCTACGCTAGCGAAGTAATTACTTCTGATCGATTAACAATTCCTCACAAGCAATACAGCAAACGTGATTTTGTATTAAAACCTTTACTTCAAATAGCACCCTATTTTATTGACCCAATTAAAAATCTAACGACAAAACAGTTAATAAATTAAAAAACTCAAGGGTCAGTTTGGTTTGCATTCAAATTGTTGTTAATTTTGGCCCGAATATAAAATTACGTTAATAGTAAGAATATGAGAAATACCACTTTGAAAATCACATCAATTGTTTTAACAACAACAATATTAAGTAGTTGTGATGTGCTAAAAGAACTTGAATATAAAGTAACACCTAATCCATTAGAGATGCATGGTGATTCAGTTCGAGTTAGAATTGATGTTAAAGTACCTGAAAAAGGAATTAAAAAGAAAGTTGTAGCTGAAATTACTCCAACACTTGGTAATCAAACCTTGGAATCAATCAAAGTTGCCGGTGAGAAAATTCAAATTGGTGAAAAAACAATAGCTTATAAAGCTGGTGGAAAAGTAACTTACGACAAAACGTATGCTTATGATCCTAGTTTTGAAAGTACTGAATTGTTAATGACGTTAAAAGCATACAAAGGTGCTATCGGAACGAAAGAGAAAAAGAAAGAAACGATAGATTCTAAAAAATTGGCAGATGGAACAATCATTACTCCTTTGTTAGTTCAACCTGATTTTAAAGTTGTTTCATTAACTCAAGAATATGTTCAAACCAAGAGTTTCTCAACGTCTTTTACTATAAATTTTGATAGAGGTCGTTCTGAATTACGTCCGAATGAAATGAAGGATGCTGACGTAGTAGCGTTTAAAGAATGGTTAACAACAAATGCAACTAATTCTAAAATCGCGATCAAAGAAATTTCAATAAATGGATATGCTTGTCCAGATGGAGTTGAAGGAAAAAATGTTACTCTTTCTGATAGTCGTGTATCTACTGCTTCAAAAGCAATCGAAACTTTATTGAAAGATACTAAATACCCGAAACTTGACTTGACGTTATTACAGAAATCGAAAGGTTTAGGAGAAGATTTTGAAGGTTTTCAATCTAAATTAAAAGAAAGTAAATTAGCTTCAGAAGACCAAAGTATGATTATTCGTATCATCAAAGAAACTTCTGATTTAGATTCTCGTGAGAAAAAAATCAAAGATATTTCAAAAGTATACAGTGAAATCGAAAAAGATATCTTTCCAAAATTGAGAAGAGCAGAAGTTGTTATTACGTATGATTTAGTAGGTTATTCAGACGAAGAGTTAAAATCAATAAGTGCATCTAATCCATCTTCATTGAAATTAGATGAATTAATTCAAGCTGCGACTTTAACAAATGATCTAAAAGCAAAACAAACGATTTATACCACAGCGTTAAATGTTAATTCATCAGATAAATTAGTATTGAATAACTTAGGTGTTGTTTTGTTCGAACAAGCTAAATACGATGAAGCAAGAACAAATTTTGAAAAATCAAGTAAAATTGATAACAGTTCAGAATTGAAAAACAATTTAGGTGCTGTTGCTGCTAAAAAAGGTGAGCATGATTTGGCTAGAAAATTATTTGATAAAAATAGTTTAACTGAAGCAAAACATAACTCTGGTTATTATTCCATCAAACGAGGAAAATATGCTGATGCTGTAGCGCAATTAAAAGGTTACCAATCATATAATCTAGCTTTAGCACAATTACTAAACGGTAAATCAGAAGATGCTATCAAAACAATTGATGCTTCAACAACGAAAGAAACAGCAGATTCGTATTACTTAAAAGCAATTGCAAATACAAGATTAAATAATGATGACGCAGCACTTTTGAACTTGAAAAATGCATTGGCAAAGAATGGTGGATTGAAAGAAAAAGCTTCTAAAGACAAAGAGTTTTTACGATTTGCTACAAATTCTTCTTTTACTTCATTGATAAAATAATTGAACTAAATAATTGATGTAAAGACTATCTTCGGGTAGTCTTTTTTTTTATCTACCAATGAAAATACAATCATATCAAAGGGAAAAATTGAATCTCTATAATGAGAATCAAATCAATCTTGCAGAACATCAAGAAAAACTAACAGATTTCATAGGATTACCCTTTAAAAAAGCGAATTTTCTCAAGCAAATAGAATTGAAAAAATCACAATTTTCATTTGCAGATAGAAAGCGAATTTGTAATGCTTTTACTGAACAATATAATGGTACTCCAACTATTGAAAAAGTAATAAAGAATATTGAATTATTAGAATTCGAGAATACTTTCACGATTACAACAGGTCATCAATTAACGCTATTTGGTG
>CAIUSK010000058.1 GCA_903901805.1 uncultured Flavobacteriales bacterium | reverse complement strand
GAATATTTCAAACATTTAACTAATCAAAATAGTTGGAAAGTATCAAAATTTATTTTTAATCTTTCAGAAAAAAAAGAAGATCGGTTAATTCTACAAAAAATTGAAAAAAATTCAACTCCTCTTTCTTTATTAGCGAAAATCAAGTTTGGTGTCAAGGTGTATCAGAAAGGAAAAGGCAAGCCAAAGCAAGATGGGACAGAAGCTATTCTTAAGAAGTTTGAACATTCTCAACAAATTAACGAAAACTGTTTTCCATACCTGCATGGAAAAGACATTTCCAATTTTTATATTAAAAAAGATTTAACTTTTCTTGAATATGGTATTCATTTAGCAGAACCTCGAAATGTAGATTTATTTGAAGGAGGAAGAATTTTAGTAAGACGCATTGTAGGACAAAATTTGATAGTTGTTCCTATTAATAAAAAATATATTGCTGACCAATTGTTACATACCGTAAAACCATTAAAGGAGGAATATCTTGAACTTGCAGCAATTCTACAAAGTAAACTAATTTCATATTATTTTAAGAAAACTTATGATAGAAATGAGAAAACATTTCCTGAAATAAGGGTAAACGAGTTGGGTTCATTACCTATTGCCAAAATGTTTGCTAAACAACGAGAGAGTCTTAAAGATAAAAGCAATGAACTTTTACAAACTAATAATGAATTCATAACAATTACCGAAAAATTTCCAATTTACATCAGTTCTCAATACCATCTTGAAAAAATTTCGGGCAAACTTTCGGCTTGGTACGAGTTAGATTTTTCGGATTTCATTAAGGAGTTGAACAAAGCCATCAAAGCTGCAAAAGGCACGCCCTTAACCAAAAAAGACGAGTTTGAATGGATGGAATTATTTGAAGAAAACAAGCAAAAAGCGCTGGCACTGAAAGCTGAAATCGACAAGACAGACAAAGAAATCGATCAAATGGTTTATGAATTGTACGGCTTGACCGAGGAGGAGATACAAATTATCTCCGGTGCAACTTCATAGTGTAGAGGGAAATAATTTATAGAAACCTCAATTTAATCTGGAAACTTACTCAGGAAGCAGGAATATTTCGTATTTCTTAGGAGAATCATTGATTACGCGCCACTTATAATTAGTTGAGAAATGTTTTTGTATAAAAATAATCCCAAACATTTTCATTTGATTCAACTATTCCAAGTCCCCCTGTTTTTTTCAAGACAGAATTACCTGTTTTTCTTATTGGCATATTGCTTGTTATTTAAGGCCTGACATAAATTAAAAACGTATTTTTAGGCCCTTTATTAATCTTTGTAAAAAATTACTGACAAATAGACAGTAATTCGGTGCACAAAAGAACAATACAAATTATGAGTGAATTATTCAATAATACCTTATTAAGTTTTCATACTGAAATGGACAGTGACGCAGAATTTATACCACTCATTACAGCGGAAGAAGAGGAAGATATGAACAGTCAGGTTTTCCCGAACGAGCTAGCAATTTTACCGCTTAGAAACAATGTACTTTTCCCGGGAGTTGTAATTCCTATTACAGTAGGCAGAGACCGTTCGATCAAATTAGTGAATGAAGCTAATAAAGGGAATAAAATCATTGGGGTTGTATCTCAAAAAAACCAAGATGAAGAATCTCCTGAATTTGATGACCTCCACAAGACAGGAACAGTTGCTCAAATAGTTCGTTTATTGCGCATGCCAGATGGAAGCACTACTGTTATAATTCAAGGGAAGCGTCGTTTTGAAATGTTAGAATTAACACAAACTGATCCGTATATAAAAGCCAATGTGCGTGTTTTCAAGGAAACGCCCTTTGACAAAAAAAGTAAGGAATTAAATGTAATGATCAAAACAGTCAAGGATTTGGCTCAGCAGATCATAAATGAAAGTCCAAACATACCTTCTGAAGCCTCATTTGCTTTAAAAAACATAGATTCACCTACTTTTCTAATCAATTTTATTTCATCTAATATGAATGCCGATGTTTCCAAAAAACAGGAAATGTTGGAAGAAATTGACATGAAAAAAAGAGTGATGATGGTTCTAGAACACCTAACAATGGAAGTTCAAATGCTCGAAATGCGCAATGAAATTCAAAGTAGGGTTAAAAAAGATTTGGATCGTCAACAAAGAGAATATTTTCTTCATCAACAAATGCGAACCATTCAAGATGAATTAGGAGATAATCCTCAAGAACAAGATGTGCGTGAATTGCAAGAAAAAGCAATGGATAAAAAATGGAATTCAGAAATTGAAACATTATTCCATAAAGAACTTGGCAAATTACAACGCATGAATCCTCAGGGAGCAGAGTACACTGTTCAGTTGAATTACCTTGACTTATTATTGGAACTTCCGTGGGGAGATTATTCAAAAGATAATCTTGATCTAAATCGGGCAAAAAAAATATTGGAACGCGACCATTATGGGTTAGAGAAAGTAAAGGAACGCATTCTGGAATACCTCGCTGTTCTCAAATTAAAGGGAAACATGAAATCTCCAATTTTATGTTTTTATGGCCCTCCTGGTGTTGGTAAAACTTCATTAGGAAAATCAATTGCCGAAGCGCTGGGGAGAAAATATGTTAGAATGTCCTTGGGGGGATTACATGATGAATCTGAAATTAGAGGACATCGAAAAACATATATCGGTGCAATGCCCGGAAGAATCATTCAGCACCTTAAAAAAGCAACAAAGGCAAATCCAGTATTTGTACTTGATGAAATCGACAAATTAGGAAGAAGTAACCATGGAGATCCTTCTTCTGCTTTACTAGAAGTGCTTGACCCTGAGCAAAATAGTGCGTTTTACGATAACTATGTTGAAACCGAATTCGATTTATCACGAGTTATGTTCATTGCCACGGCAAATAATCTTTCAACTATTCAGGGCCCTTTGCGCGATAGAATGGAGATAATTGAAGTAAATGGTTATACAATTGAGGAAAAATTAGAAATTGCCAAGCGACATTTATTACCTAAACAAATTCAAGAACACGGTATTACTAAAAAAGTAATTTCAATAGATAAAAAGGTAATAAGTAAGGTAATCGAAGAATACACCAATGAATCAGGTGTTCGTGGACTAGATAAATTGGTTGCAAAGATCGTTAGAAATCGCGCGCGCCAAATTGCAATGGATGAAAAATACGAAGTTAAAATCAGTGAGGAAGATCTTTTTACCATATTAGGAGCAGGAAGACCTAGAACTAAATACGACTCAAATGAAGTAGCTGGCGTTGTTACCGGTTTAGCTTGGACAAGTGTTGGAGGAGATATATTATTTATTGAGTCATCTATCACCAAAGGAAAAGGAAAACTTACGCTTACGGGTAATTTAGGGGATGTAATGAAAGAATCAGCTGTAATTGCTCTCGAATTCCTCAAAGCACATAGTAATTGGCTCGAATTACCTCAGGAAATCTTCGATCATTACAATGTTCATATTCACGTTCCAGAAGGAGCAACACCTAAAGATGGACCAAGTGCTGGAATCACCATGTTAACTTCTTTAGCATCATTATTTACACAACGAAAAGTCAAATCGCACCTCGCAATGACCGGGGAGATTACGTTACGTGGTGATGTATTGCCAGTTGGAGGTATAAAAGAAAAGATTTTAGCCGCCAAACGAGCCAACATTAAAGAAATTATACTTTGTGATAAAAACCGGCATGATATTGAAGAAATTCCTGCTACTTATTTAAAAGGACTTACGTTTCATTATGTATCGAAAATGAAAGAAGTTTTGGAAATTGCTTTAAGTAAGGAAAAAGTTAAAAATGCAGTTCTAGTCGAAATACCTAGTAAAAAAGCAGAATAATATGCGCTATAATTTATCTGAAATAACGGAACTAATTCGTAATCGAAGAACAATTTATCCCGAGCAATTTTCTGAAAGGAAGATTCATCGTGAACAAATTGAATTACTATTAAACAATGCACAGTGGGCGCCAACGCATGGAAATACTCAACCTTGGAGATTTGTAGTTTTTACAGAAGCGGGAAGAGTAAAATTAAGTGACTTTTTATCAAAGACCTATTTAGAAATAACTCCCTCTGAAAAGCAAAACGATGCGAAATTGGCAAAAATGCTTAATAGACCCCTTTTATCTTCTGCCGTTATAGCAGTCTGTATGCATCGACAAGAGGAAGAAAAAATTGAAGAAATTGAAGAAATTGAAGCTGTAGCTTGTGCTGTACAAAATATGCATTTAACTTGCACTGCATATGGTATTGGTGGATTTTGGTCAACCCCGAAATTGATTTATCATTCAAAAATGAATGACTTTTTAGGCTTAGCTGAAAAAGACAAATGTCTGGGTTTATTTTATCTGGGCTACCCGTCAATAGAATGGCCGGAATCACATCGAAAACCTTTGGAATACAATTCAACTTGGATAAATACCTAATACGTTAAATTTAAAAACTATATTTGTTCACTCGGGGATGTAGCTCAGTTGGCTAGAGCGCTTGACTGGCAGTCAAGAGGTCGTCGGTTCGAGCCCGATCTTCTCCACATAGTCCTGCGAAAGCAGGATTTTTTTTATAAAAAAAGATTTTCTCAATTCTAATCAATTCCACCCTGTTGGGATTCAATGCCGTTTTTCTAAAATTAAAAGTCCCATTACTCGTTTGTAACAGGACTTCTACTTGGATAACTAACTAAACTAAACCTTAAAAATTGTTTTAACTATATGTATTACTTATTTACTACTAATGTTTCTATGGCAATAACTGTTTCACCTGACATAAATGAAATCTCATACGTTCCATTAACCAATCCATTCAAATGAAGCGATGTTGCATCCATTACTGGAATCGCTGGCATCACCTGTCCGTTAGTTGAATTAATTTGAATCGTTGTGATTGCATAATCAGACCAAGATAATGTGGCGAAACCTGGTTTCATTTCATTAACTACAACCGATACTTTTTTAGGATCTTTCGGATCTTCGTTGTGAGCAAAAGTGAAAGAAGCCGAAGCTAACATCATCACTACTAAAGCGAATTTTACGGTGGATTGTGCGATTGATTTCATAATATATTTTTTTTTCGTGTTGTTTTCTGAAACAAAGATTGTTCAGTTCAATCTATAACCAACAAAAAAAAATGATTCGCTTAGTAAATTACTTAAACCTACATACCATTCACTACGTAGTTCCCGTATTGACCTACGTATAAGCACGTAGAAAAATGAAATATAGATTCTCTTGTCAATAATAATGACTTTTAAAGAATTGGCAATAAAAATAAGTGTCTGAAGAGAACTTAACCATAAGTTAGGTATGAAATCCTGATTAATGCGATACAAACTAATTTTGAATAATTGAGAACAACAACAGATCAACATTCCTGTAATGCAACAAACACATTCGCAAAAAAAAGAGCTAAACAAAAAAACCCTGACATTCTTTCGAATAATCAGGGTTTTAAAAATCGGCATCGACTTACTCTCCCACCCTTAATAGGGCAGTACCATCAGCGCAAGCAGGCTTAACTTCTCTGTT